>JAPLJP010000020.1 GCA_026388535.1 Deltaproteobacteria bacterium
CAAAGACGATATCAGAATGCAGGGAGTAATTTTGAATATTGATCCGGCCAGCGGGAAAGCGAACTCGATTGAAAGAATCAGCGTTAAACTGAAAGACTCATAGGGTACATGGACTGATGAAAAGCGCCTACGAAATTCTAAAAGAAAGAGGTTTCATCGAGCAGGTAACCGATGAAGCTTTAATAAAAAAACTTTTCGCCGGAGGGCAGGTCACCTGCTATATCGGGTTCGATCCCACGGCTACCAGTCTTCATATCGGCAGTCTTGTGCCGATAATGGCGCTGGCGCATATGCAGGCTAACGGAAACAAACCAATCGCGCTTGTCGGCGGCGGAACCGGTTTAATCGGCGACCCCAGCGGCAAAACGGAAATGCGTCAGGTCCTCACCAGAGAACAGATTGACTATAACGCCCAGTGTCTGGGCAAACAACTTTCCCAGTATCTTGATTTTTCGGACGGCAAGGCTCTTCTTTTGAACAACGCCGACTGGCTGACAAAAATAAACTACATCGAATTTTTAAGAGACGTAGGCAGGCATTTCAGCGTGAACAAGATGCTGGCCGCGGAAAGTTATAAAATCAGGCTTGAAAAAGGACTTAACTTTATTGAATTTAATTATATGGTTCTTCAGGCCTATGATTTTTTCTACTTGTTTAAGAATTACGGATGCGCACTGCAGATGGGCGGCAACGACCAGTGGGGCAACATGCTGGCCGGCACCGAGCTGATTCGCAAGATTGCCGCTAAAGATGCTCACGCTGTAACCTTCCCACTGATTACAACATCTCTTGGTCAGAAGATGGGGAAAACAGAAAAAGGAACAATCTGGCTGGAAGGCAGCTTAACCAAGCCCTATGAATATTACCAGTACTGGGTCAATTGCGATGATGCTGATCTGGAAAGGTTTCTCAAACTATTTACATATCTGCCACTCAACGAAATAAGTGTTGTCAAAAAACTCACCGATGCGCAACTGAACATGGCCAAGGCAGTGTTGGCCTTTGAAGCGACACGAATCACACACGGAACACAAGCCGCCGAGGATGCCTGGCGCGCGTCAATGGAAGCTTTTCATTCCCGTCCGGTGGACGCGGATATGTTCCCTTCCAGCTCTATTCCCCGCCAAACGGCAGCGAGCGACACTTCGGCGATTCCCCGCTATAAAGTTTCCCGAAAGGAAATGGATGCCGGCATCCAGATTTGCGCGGCCTGCGCCAAAGCGGGATTGACCCAATCCATTTCCGAAACCAAACGCTTAATCGAGCAGGGCGGAATTTACATCAATGACCGGCAGGTAAAATCCAGTGATGAGAAAATTACTGTTGCCGATTTTAATGACAGTAACGAATTGCGCGTGAGAAAAGGCAAAAAGAAGTATTTAATCATAGAAATGGAATGATCAAGGGGCTGTTGAAAAACACTTATCTGCGGCGTTGCGCTGCAAACCGCACCGCTCAACGTATGTCTATATACGCCTCGCGATACGGTTCTTGCGCGCCTTGCATCTAAATATTTTTGAACAGCTCAAACAAAGTATTATTCAATAATCTCCTGTTCCAGTTTTTTAGTGCGATAAACCATTTTTCCTCTTGAAGCATAATAATAATGCAAGAAAAAATTGAGAAAAAAAAGAAACCCTTTAAATTTAAGCGTTCCTTCAGTGGCAGAAAATCAAAAAGCAAAGAGAAAGTTTCTTATTTTAAACCGGAAATCGCCTCGGCGCTTAAAAGTGTTTTAGCCAAAATAGGAAAGCCGCATCCCACCCCTTTTGTTCCCGATGATTTTCAGGTCAAAGCGCTCGAAGCTATAAAGAAAACGGATTGTCTGGTAATCGCGCCTACGGGTTCAGGAAAAACATGGATTGCGCGGGAAGCGATTTTGTCAGTGCTGGAGCAGGGCGGACGCGCTTGGTACGCCTCGCCATTGAAAGCACTTTCTAATTCCAAGTGGGTGGAGTTCGGTCTGCATTTCGACCCCGAAAATGTAGGCATCATCACCGGCGATACTAAAGAAAATACCGAAGCGCCGATCATTGTCGGTACAACGGAAATACTGCGCAATCAACTCTATGATGCTATGCATCAAGGTTACGACTTAAATTGCGATCTGGTAATTCTGGATGAAGCTCATTTTCTTGGTGATATGGATCGCGGCGTTGTTTGGGAAGAAGTAATGACCTATCTGCCAGTGCGCGTCAATTTGCTACTTTTATCGGCAACAATCGGCAACGGCGAAGAGATTTCCCAATGGCTGGAAACGATAAGAAAAAAGAGCTGTGTTGTGATCAATGAAGAACAACGCCCCGTGCCTTTATATCCTCTTTTTCTGCATCCATCCGGGTGCCTGCATCCCTTTTTGGATGGGAAAAAGATTGCACCGCCTGTTGCCGATTGTTTAAGAAAAGCTAATGAAAGACGCTTCCGCGGCCGAAATATGTCCGATTACATCGGCATTATTAGGATTCTGGAGAGATTCAATCTTCTGCCGGCCATCTTTTTTTTAAAATCACGTGCTGAATGTGATGAGGCGTTGAATGCGCGAGGTTCGCTTCCTCTTCTGTCTAATTCCACGGGATTTGATGATTGCCTGTATGAATTACTGGAACGTTTTCCGTCGTTGAGCAGTCATCGTCAATTAAAAGCATTGCGATCGACGGGCTTGGCCGCTCACCATGGCGGGCAGTTGCCGGCATGGAAGATGTTTGTGGAAGAAATGATGAATCAAGGGCATTTGCGGGTGATTTTTGCTACCTCCACTATTGCCGCCGGGGTTAATTTTCCGGCGCGGACTATTGTGCTTTTTAACTCTGATTTATTTAATGGAAATGATTTTAATCCGCTTTCGGCTACTGAATTCCGGCAAATGACGGGCCGGGCAGGACGCCGGGGGCAGGATAATATCGGTTTCATGCTGGCCGTAAGCGGCAGGTTTATGGATTTAAATCATATTCGCCGCTTGTTGTTTCGCGCGCCTGAAGATATTTTTAGCCAGTTGAAAAATCATTTCGCCATGGTTTTAAATTTACTTTTA
>JAPLJP010000054.1 GCA_026388535.1 Deltaproteobacteria bacterium
CTGAGCTTTATTATCGAGAACGTTAACGGTTCTCTCTTTTATGGTAACCCCCAGCTTAAACATACCGTTGGCAATTAAGAAAGCCATTAATGATAAGGGGATTACGATAAGCAGGAAGAACACGCCTCCTATATTAAAAAATCGCTTATCTTTTTTAGTTTTTGACATTACTGTTTTCCCCCTAACCTTTGTTAATTTTGTAGTTAACTTGTTTTAAGTATTAACCCAAAAAATAACGCATGTAAGGGTTAGCATAGAGAAGAACCAGAGAAACAACCAGCGCGTAAATCGCGATGGATTCAGCCATGGCCATACCAACCAGCATGGTCATCATGATCTTTCCCTGAACGCCTGGATTTCTTCCCACCGCGGAGCAAGCTCCACTGGCTGCTGTTCCAATACCCAAACCTGCGCCGACGGCTCCTATGCCAATGGCTAAACCTGCGGCAATCATTGCTCCAACTGCAAAAACAGCTTTGGAGTATAGATCACCAGTAGGAATAGCTTCTGCCGCAAAGACAACCGGACTTGCCAGAAGCAGAACTGCTGCGGATGTAAATGCTGTTAAAATTCTTTTACCAAATTTGTGTGACATTGTTTGTCTCCTTTCATAATAAATTGTTTATTATTACTTCTTATTTCCATAACATAAATGAGTAGTCAAGGGAAAGAGAAATAATTTAATCTTTAATCGGTCCACGCTTATTGCATGACTTATGCCATAGATTTATTATAAAAATATTATTTCTAAATATTTTCGTCGAATAAAGCGGTTATAAAAAAGATACCGGTCTAATTTGTTGAGATTGTTTCGTTTAATAATACAGTAAAAATAAAAATATTTCATAAAAAATATTTGCAAATTGTTTTCGTAAACTTAAAGAAAATGAAATTTGAATCCGAATTTAATGTTTTGTTAAACGGGACGCTATAAAACATTAAAATTAATGAGCCTTGATTTTTACCCTAAAGGGCACTGCGCCGAAACGCAGTGATCGGGAAATTTTAGAGCGAATTATCCCGTCACCTTCAGGTGACAGGGACAAACTTCATCCCGACAAGTCGGGATTCGTTTTACCACGGCGCCACGCGCCTGGTATAATTCGTCCAGCAAGCTTCAGTGCACTTTGTTTCTGAAGTTTGGGTCTCACTATCAGCAAGCCTCACGATCCCGCTACACTATGCTTCGGGGATAGTTCGACTTACGTTTCGAGCATCACTTTATTCGCTCTCAACGAGTCTCACTATCAGCAAGCCTCACGATCCCGCTACGCTTTGCTTCGGGGATAATTCGACTAACTCTTCAACCTTCGCAAAGCTCGGTTTCAGAGAGTCTCATTATTTCTATTGAAATTTTCCGCCAAGGCCGTTAGTATTAAAAAAATGTTTTGTTAAAATACGACGCTTTTATTAGAAGGATGATCATGCAGGAGATTTTGACGGCAGTTACTTATCCCATTGTATGGCTTATTTGTTCTTATATATTAAAAATTGAAAGCGGTTTGGCTAAGCTTCTTATTTCGCTTACAGCGGCAATTCTAATTTATGTCTTGATCGGCATTAAGCAATCTCAAAAAGAGAATAAAAAGGAAGACGAAGATTAGGTGACTTTATTCGGTAAAATTAATAATATCGTCCATAAGGCTGTGGAAGCCCGCATCTTGTTTGCAAGTATCGCGGTGATCGTCCTGATTCTGCTTTTGGCACTGACCGTGAACAGCGCCCGGGAAAAGGACATGGTTGAGTTCTTTAGTCGGCAGCAGCTTGCCAATGTCCAGAATACCGCGACAAGAATGGCCGACGTTTTTTCGCAGGTTGAAAAAAATGTCGCTTTATTTTCCCGTTTTGATCCTTATCTGCAAATACCGCCCGAAGAAATTGACAATTATTATAAGATATTGTCCTCCGGTTGGGAAAGCACTCTTGATACAATTATTTTTTTTGACGCCGCCGGCAAGATCAGGAACATTTACCCTCGGAATGTTTCCCCAAAAGTGAATTTGACCGATCACTTTAAGATTATCCGGAAAGAACAAAAACAATATTTAGGTCTGGCTGTGCCGGAACAGTTGCACGCGCCCGATTTAAAACAAAAAACAGATCGGTATCTGGTGGTCGGTTGTCCTTTGCGGAGTACGGACGGCAAGTTTGCCGGAGCGTGGCTGGTATCCTTTTCTATTTCGGCGGTAATGGATAAATATGAAAAACAAGCCAGAGGTAATGCATGGGGAGATCTTTGTTTAATAGATGAAAATCAGCAGATAATTCTTCACCGCAATCCGGAATTTATAGGCTACAATATTAAAGATATGTTGATCAGTGTCAGGGGAGCGAAAATTGATTTTTCATCCGATGATGGTGATTTCTTTGAAACAGTGGTGCGCCAAAGCGGTAAAAAACAACAACGCAGCATAGTCGCTTATTATCCTTTGCGCGCCGGGGATAAGAAATGGATTCTTTGCGTTGTTACTCCTTACAGTCAGGTAGTTTCGCCTGTTCGTAAAACTTTTGTTTACACGCTTTTCATTTCATTAATGCTCATTCTGGTGGTCATAATTGCCAGTATGTCTTTTGCTTATAGGGAAGGGAAAAGACTGCGTATCAAAGAAGGTAAGAGAAGACTACGGGAGCGGGAGGACTGGCAGGAAAAACTTCTTCGGGAAAAGAAAACCATAGACGGCATTATTGAAGGTTCGCCTATTCCCAGCTTTGTCATCAACAACGAACATAAGGTTATATTATGGAATCGGGCCTGCACGGAAATGACAGGTTATTCCAGTGAAGAGATGCTTGGCACCGATAATCACTACAAGCCTTTTTATTCGGTTAAAAGGCCGCTTATCGCGGATTTAATCATTGATAAAAATATCGAAGATTTAGATAAATATTACGGTAATAAAGAAATAAAGAAGTCTGAAAAATTGTTAGGAGCCTACGAAGCTACCGATCATTTTGAAATCGGCGGACGTGGCTGTGTTTTGTATTTTCTAGCGGCGCCCATTTATGATGAAAGAGGAGAAATTATAGCGGCAATTGAAACCCTGCAAGACATTTCACGTGAAAGGGAGATGACAAGAAGTTTAAGTGAATACGCCGAGACAATGCAAAATGAATTGATCGAAAACATTGAACTGCGGCGGCAGATTGAAGGTTTGTATAACTACTTGCAATCGATAGTAAACAGTCTGCCGGATAAGATTTACGAAATAGATGAAAACGGCATCATCAATTTTATGAGCCGCGGTTTAAAGAAAAAAGGAGAATCATCCTCACGCGAGTTTAAGGACAAGCATTTTATGGAATTTGTCGCCTCCGGTTATGAAGAGTTCGTTTTTGCGAAATGGGAAGACGCGAAGAAAGGAATTTACAGACCTTATGAAATTGAAGCGAAAAGCAAGGACGGCCGCAAACATAATCTTTTGA
>JAPLJP010000111.1 GCA_026388535.1 Deltaproteobacteria bacterium
TAATTTAAGCTACTTTTTATTTTTTAAATACTTTATTGCGAATGAATTAGCACAAAGAAATCCAGAAAGGGGTATACTTTTTCATGATTGGGGCAGTGGTTTTTTTTGGTTCATTCAGACAGCACTTCCGCGTGCCTTACGGTTGTGGTTTGTCGAAATATCTGCAAACTGGGCATTGATACCATCAATTATTGGCTTGATTTTCATTATATCGTTAGTTCTATATATCTTTTCTATATTCTATAAAAAATCTAGCCGCCGAATAATAATATTAAGTGTTTCTTATATTATAATAATTCTTTTGCTGGGCATTGGTTGTTTACTTCCAGTTTTATCCTCCGGCTTCAGAGCGAATGTTTTCCGTTCTTTAACACCCCTCTCTTCGTTCATTTTTTCCATAATCTGCATTCAATTATGGTTTGTTTTTCCTAAAAATAAGTTTGAACTTCAGAAAATCAATTATTTAATAGTGCCAATCATGGTTTTAATTGCCTTCTTGTCACACAATGTTCTGTTGACTAAAATGATAATGCCCAAAAGTTCAGAAGTGCAGTATTTGAGAAATGCCATGCAGTCGGCTAAAACGTCAGGCAGGGGTAATCTTCCTGTACATATTATTGTTCCCCGCATAAAAGAGTTCTGGAATACCGATGAGATCGGGTATCTAACTGCATCTTTCTACTACTTCGGAGATGTGCAATTAATGATTAATTACATCCGCGATGAACTTAAACTTCCAAATACAACCTTGACATATAGTCTGGCGGGAGAGGGTTTCAATCCGAAGGGTAGAGTGATTGCTGATTTCTCTGTTCTTGCTAATACCGGAATCATAGGATCTTTCGAACCTAATTTTTCTACTTATTCAGAATATAAATCAATGACCCCTCCCCAATCCGCTTCCCGCTATTATTGCACTGTTTGTGGCTATATTTACGATCCTGTTAAGGGTGACCCTGATCACGGCGTTGCCCCTGGAACAAAATTCGAAGAGCTACCAGAGTCCTGGACATGTCCAGGCTGTGGCTCTCATAGATAAAACTTCAGACAGTTTTATTAAACAGCAGGCTTGGATTTGCGGATGCGTTATTATATATTCCTTTTTTGAATAAGTAATAACTTTGCACGAATTGATCATGAAAATAATATTATTAATAATAGTTTTATTGATAGCTGTTTTTATTTTGCCGCTATTTTATCCTGCGGGAATCACCATTTACTTCAGATTATTTTTACTTTTGCTGATTCTCATTGAGAGCTTTAAGTTATTTAATCTTATTTTCATCAAGAAAAAGATTAATAACACCATATCAAATCTGGGCACTGCTTTATTTTCAATTTTTCTGACCATAATAATACTGGAAATACTATTCATGTTCGTTCCCAAGTCGCATGATTATGATGTTACGTTAGGTTCAAGATTATGGTATGCAAAATATTGGAAGCCCATCAACTCTTTAGGTTTTCGAGATAATGAACCGAGCAACATCAACCCTGTCATTTTATTTGTAGGTGATTCATTTACAGAGGGTCATGGATTAAAGAGTGTAGATGATAGATTTTCTAATATTGTTGGAAATGAGCTGCATAAAAAAGGAAAGAAATATAATGTCATAAACATAGGTCAAAATGGCATGGATTCCAAGGGCGAATATGATTTAATGAGAAACTTCCTTTACGTGACCAGAATTAAGCCTGAGAAAATAATACTACAGTATTGTGGAAATGATATTGAAGTTTCTGCCCTGAATAACGGATTGACACATAGTGGCCTTTCCCCTTCTTCTTTAGTTGATAGATTTTTAATATCAATTGCAGCTGGTTCTTACCTCTTTAATTATATATACTGGTCACTGCCAAGAGAATATCTTAGTATGCCATACACAACTTTTTTATCTCATGCTTATAAAGATGATAACATACTATCAAAACACAAGAATGATCTAAGATTGTTCGTTAATTATGCCCATGAAAATTCTATACAACTTATCGTAGTGATATTCCCATTTATGAATAATATTGAAATGAGTGATTCCATGTATGTGAATTATATTGTTAATTATTTTCAGACTAATAACGTAAGCACTATTAACGTTTCTCAATTAGTAAAAGATATTCCCGTATCTCAAAGAATAATAAATGCAACTGATAAACATGCCTCAAAAACAGTCAACAAGATAGTTGCAAAAGAAATTTTAAACAGACTAAACTAAATACTCTAATATTTTACCAAATCCAGTCGTTTTAGGACTGGTAACAATATACTTAATTATTTAAAGAGGCGTATTACCTTATATAAGAACAAGGCTACACGGCAAGAGATAAAATATCCTCGCACCAAACGAGAAAATGAACGAGGCACTACGTAATATGAAACTAATCATCACCAGAGCTGTCAAAAAAGATTTACCCATCATACTTCATATACAAAGAAAAGCTTTTCAGAAAGTGGCTAAGGTCTTCAATCTGAAATCGATGCCGCAGATAGAACAAACATTGAAGAACTTAATGGTTGAATTTAGAAATTGCACCTTCTTAAAAGCGTCTATAGCCAAAACAATAATTGGTTCTGTTCGCGCTTATAATAAAGAAGATACCTGCTATATCAACAAATTGATAGTTCTCCCTGATTATCAAAATAAAGGAATTGGCAAGGCATTGATGTATGAAATCGAAAATCAATTCCATAATATTGTAAATCACTACGAATTATTTACCGGTTCCCGGAATCAAAGAAATCAACACTTATATAATCAAATGGGATATAAATCTTATAAGGTAGAAAAATATAATGATGAAATATCTTTTATCTATATGGAAAAAGCGCAAATTTAAAAAATTTGTATCAAAATAACCAGTTGTCATTTCTAAAAATTCCAGTTAGATAAAAACACCAAACAAATAAAGGAGGATAAAATGGCCGCTAAAGTCAAAATGTTTACATTGAGCACATGCAGTCACTGCAAAGCGACAAAGAAATTTATGCAGGATAACGGAATTCCTTTTGATTGCATTGATGTTGATTTGCTTCAAGGCGCTGATCGAGAGAATATTTTAAAAGAAGTCGAGAAATACAATCCCAATCGTTCTTTTCCTACCATTATCATTGGCGATATTGTCATCATAGGTTTCCGGGAGAACGATATCAGGGAGGCTTTAGGTATTTAATGCTTCCCGCCGAACTCTACGAGATGTTAAAGAAGGTTCAGGAGCCCAAAGGGTATTTTTTTAATAAAGACAAGGAATGGGTTCTTACAATTCTCGGCGATCTTCTAATCAACAAGGAGCGCTACGGATACATGTCCTGCCCCTGCCGTCTGGCTGCCGGCAACCGCGAAAAAGACGCCGATATTATATGCCCCTGCCAATACCGGCCGGAAGATGTCAAGGAATACGGCAGTTGTTATTGTAATTTATATGTTTCGCCCCAGTGGAATGAAAGCAAAATCGAACATCAATACGTTCCTGAAAGAAGGCCTGCAGGTAAAATCGGTTTTTAGGACGTTATGGATTTTTATCATCTGCTTTGCTGAGCAAATCTCGGATGAAATCTTTTTTAATCTTTTTACTTGATTTCCTTAAATGAATTATTATATTCAAGCAAAGTAAAAGTTAAGTATTTGGCTTGAAATAATTTGAAAAATAAGGAGTTTTCTCCATGATTAATATGTATACCTGCAAGAAAAAGATGATTTTAATCAGCGAAATATGCACTGACAGTACCTGTGAATGGAGACTAAAAAACGAGGCTTTTTTAAATTGCACATGGGTCGCCTGCAACTACGGGCCCTTTACTCTGGAAGAAGTTGGCGATATGATGGGCGTTACCCGCGAAAGAATCAGGCAGATTGAAGCCAAAGCATTAAAGAAACTTCAGCATAAAAAGAGAAGAGATCAACTCAAGGATTTTGCCACACCGGGAAATGATTGGGATAATCTATAATTTTAATGAGCCTTGATTTTTACCCTAAAGGGCAAAAATCTTAGAGCGAATTATCCCGCCACCTTCAGGTGGCAGGGACAATCTTCAACCCGACTCGTAGGGATTCGTTTTCAGCGTGCGTCAAATCCCACGTCGCTTTGCTCCTGGGATAGTTTCCAATTCCGACTCATCGGAATTGGATAATTCGGCTAAAAAACTTCAATGCGCGTTGCTTTTGAAGTTTAAGCCTCATTACGTCCAACAAATTTCAGCGCGCCTATAGTGACCTTTAGGTTATTCGCTTCTGAAACTTGGGACTCACTACTTCTTCTTACGGGATTTTTCAGTTAATATTTCTTTCATTTGAGTTTTTCGTTCATCACGAGCAAAGAGCAGAGCGCATACTGACGATTCTATATCCAGCGCGTCCATTTTATCCATGCGCGGAACAATGGAACAAAGATTCTTCAATTCTTCAAAGGCCTTGGCCGAACGCTTTGATAATGTCTCCGCCATATCCTCCGCCACCCGCATGAACTTCTCCGGCGGTTCAACTTTATTGACCAACCCGATTTTCAAGGCTTCGTTGGCTCCGATAGGTTCTCCCAACATTACTATTTCCTTGGCCTTGGTTATGCCGACAATTTGACTCAACGGATAAAAAAACGGATTGAATCCGAATTTTAATTCGGGATGACAAAAGATAGCGCTTTCGGAGGCGACAACAAGGTCGCAGATGGTAACAAGATTAAAACCGCCGCCCAAAGCGATGCCGCCCACAGCCGCTATTAACGGCTTTTTGCAAGAATAAATCTTTTTCAAATATTTCATCATTGATTTAAGAAATTCGTCGATTTCCTCATCGGGCAGACTGGACATTTCCTTTATATCCATTCCGGCTGAAAAAACATATTCTCCGCCGGTAAGAACTATAGCCTTAACTTCCGGATCAACTTCGAGTTCGACAAAAACATCGTACAATTCCTGCCTCATCTCTTTGGAAATAGCGTTCATATCATGAGGACGGTTTAATTTGACTATGGCGTAACTTTTCTTCTTTTCAATAATTAATGTCTGATAAGTCATTTTTTATTATCTACCATTATTCTCAGTTCCTTGCCTGTTTTGAAAAATGGCACTTTTCTTTCTTTTAATTTTACTTGTGCTCCGGATTTGGGATTTCGTCCCAAACGCGGCTTTCTTTCTCTGACTTCAAAACTGCCAAATCCTCTCAACTCAATTCGTTCTCCTCGCTTTATCGCGTTGATCATCGAATCAAAGATTATGTTCACAACATAAGCCGCATCCTGATGAGAATAAGATTTAAACTTTTCCTGTAATTCTTTTATTAAGTCGTTTTTAGTCATAGTAACCACTACCTTTTATCTGGCAGGATAATATAAATAACTCAAACCGCTTTTGCTTTCCATTTTTTCCTTCAAGGAATTGCTTATATGAGTTGCCGCTCCTTCTAACAAATAATCAAAAACAGATGTTCGCTTTTTGCTGGGATAAACCAGATCATATTTTCCTTTTCCTCCCGCTAATTGGCTGGCCAGTTTGGCGGCGGAAGTCATATCACCAAGAGAATCAACCAGCCCTAGTTCTTTCGCCCTGCGGCCGGAAAATACGCGGCCATCGGCAATTTCGACAACCTTTTCCCGGGGAAGCTTCCTTTCTTTCACAATCACATCAATAAATTGATTGTAGATGTCATCCACCAAATCCTGAACAATCACTTTTTCCTCAGGAGTCATATCCCTCAAAGGAGAACCGATGTCCTTATACTGGCCGCTTTTCACTACCGAAGATTTCACTCCGACTTTCTTGAGCAGTTCTTCGAAATTGGCAAACTGCATAATGGCCGAAATACTGCCGGTAATTGTGCCTGGATTAGCGACAATTTTATCCGCTGCGCAAGCTACAAGCAAACCGCCGGAAGCGGCGATAGACCCCATAGAAGCGACAACTTTTTTCGTTTTCTTCAGTTCAATTACGGCATCGTATATTTCCTGGGAGGCGGCCACGCCGCCGCCGGGTGAATCCACCCGTAAGATGACTGCTATAATGGAATCATCATTGGCGAACTCGTCCAATTGTTCGGTTATTTCCAGGGAATCCATGATTGCGCCATCAACACAAACAACTCCGATTTTGTCATGTAAGGAAAAACCCTTATTTTTCCCCGAATGCGAACCAGCTTTGTAGAAAAAAACGTAAAACGAAATCCCCAAGACCAGAAGTATTAACATTCCATATACTACGGGATGTTTTCTCATGCTTTTATTCACCTTTTTGCGAATTGTTAATTCTTACTTCCGCCAATGCATGGCTAAGATTAGATCCCACATTTTCCGTATTGTTGATGTATTGATTGGATGACGGGGTCGGCGCCGGAGCTTCCAGTTCCTTTATACTTAATCTGATTTTCTTGGATTTAGGATCAATACTCTTGACTACGGCCGACACAGTGTCTCCTATCGAATAAAGTTCCGAAGAAGTCTTTACACGCTTCTGGCTTATTTCGGATATATGAACAAGTCCTTCTATCCCTTCTTCAATTTCCATAAAAATTCCAAAATCAGTAAAGTTCGTTATTTTACCGGTTACAACACTGCCCGGTGCATATTTTTTAGATAAATCATCCCATGGATTTTTTTCAATTTGCTTTATGCCCAGAGAAAATTTTTCATTTTCCACATCTACATTCAGCACTACTGCCTCAACTTCCTGCCCTTTCTTAAAATGGTCAGAAGGATGAGCAACTCTGTGCTTCCACGAAATATCAGAAACATGGATTAGGCCGTCGATCTTTTCTTCTATTCCCACGAAAACACCGAAATTAGTAATATTTCTGACAATCCCTTTAACAACGGTTCCCACCGGATATTTTTCTTTTAGACTTTCCCATGGATTCGGCGTTGTCTGCTTTAGACTCAGGGAAACCCGCTTTGTTTCCGGATTCACTTCCAAAACCATGATCTTGATCGTTTCGCCTATACTCAATACTTTTGACGGATGTTTAATTTCTCTTGTCCAGTACATTTCCGATATATGAACCAGTCCCTCAACCCCGGGCGCCAATTCCACAAAAACACCATAGTCCGTCAAATTCACAACTTTGCCTTCGATTATCGAACCTACCGGATATTTTTCTGTGATCTTATCCCATGGGTTATCCATCAACTGCTTGAGGCCTAAAGAAACTCTTTCTTTCTCAGAATCAAAAGAAAGAACCTTAGTTGTAATCTTTTCACCCTTGCGGAAATTTTCCGCAGGCTTGGCAATTCTGCCCCAAGAAATATCAGTAACATGAAGCAGTCCGTCAATGCCTCCCAGGTCAATAAAAATACCGTAATCCGTAATATTTTTAATAACGCCTTCTACAACATTACCTTCCTGAATAGATTTTAATATATCTCTTTTTTCTGCTTCTCTTTCCGAAGCAGCTATAGTACGGCGCGACAAAACAACATTGTTGCGCTTCCGGTCATATTTCAAAACCTTGAAATCCATGGTCTGGCCGACAAATTTATCTAAATCCTTAACTGGACGTACATCTACCTGGGAACCGGGAAGAAAAGCGATAATGCCGATATCAACGGAAAGGCCTCCCTTTACTTTCTCTACAACAACACCTTCGACCAGAATATTATTTTCACAAGCATTCTTGATTTCATCCCAGATTTTTAATTTGGACGCTTTATCTCTTGATAAAACAAGGGTACCTTCCGAATCTCTTTTATCAATAAAAACTTCTATTTCATCGCCAACGGAAATATTGATATTTCCTTTTGCGTCTTTTATCTCACCAGCGGGAATATAACCTTCAGTCTTCCAGCCAACATCAACCATCACCCTATCGTCTTTGATCTGCACGACTTTACCTTTGGCAATATCGCCATATTGCAATTGATTAAGGCTTTGCTCGAAAAGTTCCTTAAAGTCCATGCTGTCTTCTTTGTTTTGCGATGATTGATTTTTAACTGAAGAGGCCGCGTCAAACTCCCTTTCTTTTGTTAAGTTCGTGTTGTTATTGTTAACCATTAAACTAATACCCCCTAAATTTTATGGAACTCTGTAATTTTTAAGGTTTAACACACTGAAAATTAAATATCAACATAAATCAAATATATATGTATTTCAGGTTCATTTTCAAGTTATTTCCCTGAAATATAAAAAATAATATTTTCAACAACTTCCGGTACGGATAAATTTTCCGAATCAATTTTTATCGCTCCGTCCGGCGCTTTCAGGGGCGCTATTTCCCGCTGAGTATCCTGCTTATCTCTGGCGAACATATCTTTTTGAATTGATTCATATTCTACCGAAGCGCCTTTATCCAAAAGTTCTTTATGCCTTCTTTTTATTCTTTCTTCCAACTTTGCATCAAGATAAAATTTATAATCAGCGCGCGGAAAAACTACCGACCCCATATCCCTGCCTTCCGCGACAATACCCCCTTTAGCGCCAGTTTCCCTCTGAAGATTAAGAAGTCTTTCGCGAACTATGGCAAAAGTAGATATTTTGGAAGCAGCCAGTCCCACTTCTTCCGTACGTATTTTTTCTTCGACGTCATCGCCATCTACGTATACCTTCATCTGACCGTCAATGTTTTTAAGTTCTACAGTAGTGCTGGAACACAGGTCCCTCAAGGCGGAAACTTCATCCAGAGATATCTTAATCTTCAGCGCCTTATAAGCCAGAGCACGATAAAGAGCGCCTGTATCCAGATAAATGTAGCCCAGCTTCTCGGCAATAATTTTGCTCACCGTACTTTTGCCGGCGCCTGCCGGCCCATCAATGGTTATAACAAATTTTTTATCCATGCCTGATAATCCCCGTAAATATTTTCAAGTTAATGCCCAATTAAAAATGAAGACTTGTCTTAAAATTATAAAGAAGGTAATATTAAGAAATTAAACGCGATATTTAATTAAAAACTGCTTATGCGTAAATTTACTCAAAATCAATATATTTCTTTTACTGTTTTATTTTTTATATTATTATTCAAAGCAAGCCTTTGTTTTGCCGAATTTACCATCGATGATGAAAAAAAATTAGGCAAGGAATTTTATGATAAGCTGGCGGAAAACAAGCTTATCCTTGAAGATAAACTTCTTAATGATTACATAACTAAAATCGGCAATTTAGTTTTGAGCCAGACCCAAAAAGCTCCTTTTAATTTTCATTTTCTTATTGTGAATAGTTCCGCAATAAACGCCTTCGCCACGCCCGGCGGTTATATTTACATTAACAAAGGATTGATTAGCGTTTCCGAAAATGAAGCAGAGGTGGCCGGAGTCATCGCGCACGAAATAGGTCATGCTAATGGCCGTCACGTTGCCAGTATTATTGAAAAATCCAAAAAATTAAATATTGCCACGTTGGCAGCTATACTTGCCGGTGTTTTTCTGGGTGGCGGAGGAGAAGCGACCGCGGCTGTTGCCGCTTTCTCTATCGCTGGTTCCAACAGCCTGACTCTTAAATTTATGCGTGAACATGAAGAAGAAGC
>JAPLJP010000063.1 GCA_026388535.1 Deltaproteobacteria bacterium
CGAACACGGAAAACAAGTTTTACGCTGGCGCCGGAAGCCGGAACGGATAAAATGCGCCTGATTATCAATAAGGGCAACACCTCCGAAGATTTACTTTCCACCGTGGATAAAATATTCGCCGCCGGCTGGAAATCAATCAAACTTTATTTTATGCTGGGTCTGCCCCATGAAGAGCAGGCGGACATGGAAGGCATTGTCAATTTAGGCTATGAAGCCCTGCGGGCGGCAAAAAATCGCGGGCAGATTACCATCAGCCTTTCCACTTTCGTTCCCAAACCCCATACACCCTTTCAATGGCACAGGCAAATTTCTCTGGAAGAAACTCACGCCAAACAGGACTTTATTCGTCAGCGCATCAAAAACCGCAATATCAATGTTAAATGGCATGACGCGCAGATGAGCTTTCTGGAAGGAATATTTTCACGCGGCGATGAAAGGATCGGGAAGCTTCTGGAGACGGCCTTTCGCAAAGGATGCCGTTTCGACGGCTGGTCTGAGATTCTGCGTTTCGATCTCTGGCAGGAAGCAATTGCGGAGACGGAAATAAACCCGGAAGATTTCACGCGTGAACGCGAGATCAACGAAATATTGCCGTGGGACAACATTGACTGCGGCGTGAGCCGTGAATTTTTACAGGAAGAAAAGCAAAAATCAACAGATCAGACGGCAACAGCGGATTGCAGGCTCGACGATTGTCAAAACTGCGGAGTATGCGATTTCTCCGCAACAAAAAATATCTTTGCCGCAAAAGATGAAGATAAAATCGTTGTGTCATCACTGCCCAGCCCTGATTCCGCCATGGTCAGTGAAAAGAAATATCGTTTAACTTTCAGCAAGCTTGATCGAGCCGGATTTTTATCTCATCTGGAACTCTCCGCGGCGTTGGTCCGCGCTTTGCGCCGCAGCAGTATCGGGCTTGCTTATTCTATCGGCTATCATCCGCATCCTAAAATATCCTTTGCCACCGCAACCTCGGTGGGCATGGAGAGCAAACAGGAATATCTGGACATTGTAGCCTCGGAATATTTATCAGATTTGAATTTATTAAAGAATGAGATCAATTCCGCTCTGCCCCTCGGCATTGAAATTTTAGAAATCAGGCTGCTTTCCCCCGGTGGAAAAACTATCGCTGAAATATTGCAGGGATTTGAATTCGAACTGTATATGCCTGCTGATATTGATGCACCCCGTTTGAGTGCCATAAAAGAAAACATCGAGAAATTTCTGGCGGCTGCGACTTTCAACATCCAGAAAGTATCCAAGGGAAAAACCGTCACCAAAGATATCCGCCCTTTTGTGCAAAGCATGATTCTTGATGTCGCCGATAAAAAAGTTAAGTTCATCGTGAACTATACGCCGACAGGATCAGCCCGGCCTGCCGATATTATCGCGCATGTCCTGAAATCTGACACCGACGAATCCCGACAAATCAGAGTAGTAAAAATAAAAACACTACTTGGTTAATCTTCACATCACGGGTATGAACCCTGACGGGTATCATACCCTCCGCTTTGCGGGATTGTTTCCAATAGCCTCTGGCTATTGGATAATTCGACTTACAAAATTCAGTCGCAGATGACCTTCAGGTTATTCACCTTGCTCCTGAATTTTGAGTCTCATTACAACTAACCAATTCCGACGCGCCTATAGTGACCCCATGGTGCCCTTCAGGGTAGTTAGGATATTTGCTTTCGGAATGGGAGTTTCACTAATAAATATTTGATTTTCATAAAACATAGGCGTAAATAATTAAGTGCTATTATGTACATTAGTTATTACACTCAAATAAATACCATAAAGATTAATATTAAAAATGAAAGTATTATTCAATTATCTAGACAAGATACCTAAAAAAGCTATCATTGTGATTAGTGTCTCACTGGTTATGATACTTGGTGTTATTGACCATCTGACTGGTTATGACATATCGTTTTCGATATTTTATCTGCTGCCGGTTGCGCTTGTTTCATGGTTAGATAAAAGAAGCCGTGCTGTAATTATATCTATTCTCAGTGCAGCAATGTGGCTTTGGGCAGATATTTACTCCGGCCATATTTATTCTCATCCTGCTATTCCTGTCTGGAATTCAATTATGAGACTTGGATTCTTTTTAATAATTGCATTTTCATTATTGGAGATTAAAAAACTACTAGAGAATGAACAAACATCTGCAAGAACTGACTTTTTGACAGGCGTAGCCAATCGCAGGGCATTCTATTATTTTGCACAAATAGAGATCGACAGATCTGTCAGATTCAGTCGTCCATTTACCATTGCGTATATAGATATCGACAATTTCAAACAAGTAAATGACACGCTTGGACATCTTCAAGGTGATAATCTTTTACAATCGGTTGCTAAAACAATAAAAGATAACATACGGTCAATTGATATAGTAGCAAGGCTCGGTGGAGATGAATTTGCTATTTTATTTACAGAAACGAATGAGGAGAATGCCAAAACAGCACTTAACAAGGTGCAAAAAGAACTTCTTAGTATTGTCAAAAATAACGATTGGCCTGTAACGTTTAGCATTGGCGCTGTCACATGTTATGAATCATGCGATTTAGAAGAATTGATAACAGAGGTAGATAAATTAATGTACAAAGTTAAAGAAAGTGGAAAGAATGGGATAGAATATAAAATTCATGAAATACCAATCCAACAAGGCACTCCGCCGGACGCGGCAGAATCGCACGTATCCTGAAATCCAACATCGACGAATCCCGACAGATCAAAGTAGTTAAAACCAAAACTATTCTTAGTTAATATTTGATATTAATAAAATATTGGTTTAAATAATTAAGCACTGAATAAACGGATTTATTTATTGCGTATATTAATTGTTAGCCCTTATATAACCATATGAATATTATTAAAAGTATAACTGCACACGAAATGGCCCGTAGATTCGCCGTAGGTGAAGTTAATTCTCAGTTCTTCTTTTCACAAGATGAGTCAATAAAAAATGAGACTCTTCAATTTCTTACTTCTGGTGATTATGCCCTTGAGTGTATTGGGATTCAACGACACTGGGAATCGCGTGGTATATTTATAAAATCACTTCCAAAAGACACAGAATGGAGCCTTGCCAAGTTACGTCTATCTGAGAATGAATTCGCACAATTACGAACAGTTAATGTCGATGGGTGGATTAATTATACAAGCGGGTCATTAAGGCTAGTCGATGCTGCTATTTTTCTTCATTCAAATCCGACTATTGATCCAAGAGTAATGGCTGTAATTTCCTCTTGCAATCAAGGTATGTTCGAAATTTGCGGCATAACTCTGTTTGGCCAGTCTTTTGAGCGTCCTCTTACAATTGTAGAGGGCACTGCAAGATTAGTAACTCTTTACCTTAATTATGTACAAAAAAAATCATGCCTAATTTATAATAATGAGATAGAAGTTGTAGTGGGCCTTTCGCATTCAAACTGGTGTTTCAGCTAACAATCGCATCGTCGCGGACGCTGGCTCTTCCCGCACCGTTGATAATAGTCGATAGGATTTAGAAAACTACATAAGTAATACCATTTCTAAATCAAAGATGA
>JAPLJP010000056.1 GCA_026388535.1 Deltaproteobacteria bacterium
GAGGACTGCGCCATCATGATGAACGTGCTGGCCGGTTATGATTCCAAAGAATCAACATCCGTTCAGATGGAAGTTCCCGATTACCGGCAATTTGTCGGACGGGATATTAAAGGCTGGAGAATAGGCATTCCCAAAGAATATTTTATTGAAGGCATTGATCCTGAAGTAAACGCTTCCGTTAAAAAAGCGATTGAGGTGATAGAACAAAGCGGTGGGCAGTGTTTGGAAATTTCATTGCCGCACACTCAATATTGTGTGGCAGTTTATTATATTATCGCTCCGGCGGAAGCCAGTTCCAATCTGGCGCGTTACGATGGCGTTAAATACGGTTTCAGAACAGCCGACGCCCGGGATCTTATGGATATGTACAAAAAGACGCGGATGAATGGATTCGGCGCCGAAGTGAAAAGAAGAATCATGATAGGCACCTACGCTTTATCCGCCGGTTATTATGATGCCTATTATAAAAAAGCTTCTCAGGTGCGGGCGTTAATCAAGCGGGATTTTGAGGATGCTTTTAAAAAATGCGATGTAATCATGACACCCACCACGCCGACTCCGGCTTTTAAAATCGGCGAAAAAACCGATGATCCCCTGCAAATGTATCTTTCTGATATTTTCACCATATCGGCCAATTTAGCGGGAATCCCGGGAATCTCCGTTCCCTGCGGATTTACTTCCGGCGGCCTGCCGGTGGGAGCGCAGTTTCTGGCCAGTCATTTTGAGGAAGGAAAATTAATTCAAATCGCCTCTGCTTACGAAAAAAATGCTAAAATTGAAAAGAGGAGGCCCAAATTATAATGGATTTTGAAACAGTCATCGGGCTGGAAGTCCACGCCCAAATGTTAACGGATACGAAAATATTCTGCGGCTGTTCCACAAAATTCGGCGGAGCGCCCAACAGCCATACCTGCCCTGTTTGCTTAGGCATGCCAGGAGTTCTACCAGTTTTAAATAAAAAAGTTGTCGAGTTCGCCATGAAAATGTCTTTGGCGACAAATTGTGAAATTAACAAATCCTGCAGTTTTGCGCGCAAAAATTATTTTTACCCCGATCTGCCCAAGGGCTATCAGATATCACAATATGCATATCCGCTCGCGGAGCATGGTTATGTTTTTCTGGATGTCAACGGAGAGCAAAAGAAAATCGGCATCACCAGAATTCACATGGAAGAAGACGCCGGCAAACTTATGCACGACGAACATAATCCGGTAAGTTATGTTGATCTTAACCGCACCGGAGTTCCGCTGATCGAAATCGTCAGCGAACCGGATATGCGTTCATCCGAAGAAGCGGCTGACTATCTCAAACGATTGCATGAAATTCTGGTTTATCTGGAAATATGCGACGGCAACATGGAGGAAGGATCTTTCCGTTGCGACGCCAATGTCTCCATTCGTCCTAAAGGACAGAAGGAATTCGGCACCAGAACAGAATTAAAAAACATGAATTCCTTCCGCAATGTTCAGCGCGCTCTGGAGTATGAAATCAAGCGTCAGCAATATCTTGTGGAAAACGGCGGCACTGTTATTCAGGAAACACGCCTGTGGGATGACGCGCAGGGCGCCACTAATTCCATGCGTAGTAAGGAAGAGGCGCACGACTACCGTTACTTTCCCGATCCCGATTTAGTGCCGATTTTGGTTGATGACGCCTGGGTGGAAAAAGTTAAAAAATCTCTCCCCGAATTACCGCTGGCCAAGAGAGAAAGATTTGTCAAAGATTATCAGATTCCGGCTTACGACGCGGGCGTGCTGACGTCTGACAAGGCGCTGGCCAATTATTACGAAGAAGTGGTAAAAATCTGCGCAAAGCCCAAATTAGCCAGCAACTGGATCATGGGCGACGTGATGCGGTTTCTTAATGAAGACAAGCGCGATATCCGTCAATGTCCCATCAAGGCTCAATCGCTGGCCGGTATGATCCGCCTGATTGAAGAAGGCGCTATCAGCGGAAAAATGGCCAAAGAAATAGTGGCAGATATGTACAAGACAGGTAAGCCGCCGCAGACGATTATCGAAGAGAAAGGCCTGGTGCAAATCACTGATGAAGACGAACTGATTAAATCAATAACCTCTATCATTGAAGCCAATCCGGGGCAGCTTGCGGATTATCGCGGCGGCAAGGAAAAGCTTTTCGGCTTCTTCGTCGGTCAGGTGATGAAGGCGACTCAGGGCAAGGCCAACCCTCAGCGTGTCAACGAACTTCTCAAAAAGATGCTTGCCGGACAACCACGGGGATGAACCCCTCCGCTGTGCGGGATTGTTCAACTTGCCAATTCCGCTACGCTACGCTTCGGAATTGGAGTTTCACAATGATTAGAACAATTATTTGGAAAAATAATACCGTAGTCTTAATTGACCAGAACGCTTTGCCGCTTGCCGAAAGATATGTCACCTGCAAATCCTATAAAGAAGTAATTTCCGCCATCAAAGATTTAACCGTGCGCGGCGCTCCCGCCATCGGCGTTGCCGCCGCTATGGGCGCAGCTTTGGGAGCATTATATCTTCCCTCTTTACCGCCGAAAGAATTCCGGCGAAAATTTTTCGCCATCTGCGACGAAATCGCCCAAGCGCGTCCCACGGCGCGTAACCTTTTCTGGGCGCTGGAACGCATGAAAAAAATCTTTGACCAGACAAAAAATGAAAAACAGAAAAATCTGGTAACAAAACTCATCAATGAAGCCAAGCGCATTTGTTCGCAAGATATAGAAATAAACCGCCAGATGGGAAAATACGGCGGCAAACTTCTTACCGACGGCGATAATATTCTGACTCATTGCAACGCCGGAGCGCTGGCAACAGCCGGTTACGGCACAGCGCTGGGTGTTATTCGCGCGGCCCGTGAGCAGGGGAAAAAATTGCATGTTTACGTGGACGAGACCAGGCCTGTCCTGCAGGGCGCAAGGCTTACCGCGTGGGAGCTGAAAAAGGAAAAAATCACCTACACTTTGATTACGGACAACATGGCGGGATTTCTCATGCGTCAGGGAAAAATTGATAAGATCATCGTAGGAGCCGACAGAATCGCCGCCAACGGTGACACGGCCAATAAAATCGGCACCTATTCACTGGCGGTTCTGGCAAAGGCACACCGCGTTCCATTTTATGTGGCGGCGCCGCTTTCCACAATTGATGTTTCTTTAGAAACAGGCGACTCCATCCCTATCGAAGAAAGAAAAAACGAAGAGGTAACACATTTCAAGGGAGTTCGCAGTGCGCCGGAGGGAACAAAAGTTTATAATCCGGCCTTTGATGTAACGCCGGCGCAATTTATCAAGGCTATTATCACAGAAAAGGGAATCCTGAAAAAACCTTACCGCACCTCCATCGCCCATATGCACAAAGGAAAAAAGCGTTCATGAAATTATTTCTTTTCGATTTTGACGGCGTTCTTGTTGACTCTCTGAATGTTTATGAAAAGACAGTGACTGATTGTCTTAAAAAAATAAATCAACCGTTAACGCGCGGCAGAGAAGAATTCCTGGAATTATTTGAAGATAATTTTTATGAATCACTGAAAAAGAAAGGCGTAGATTTAGACGTGTTCCTGAAAGCCGCCGAAGATATTCTCGCGCGGGTAAAAATAAAGGAATTGAAACCTGTCGCCGCCATGGCGCAGATTATAAAAGAATTGCACAATAATCATTGCCTTATTGTTGTTTCCTCCAATGATTACGACTCCATCAAAGAAGCTTTGGATTATTTTCATTACGATGGATATTTCCGTGATATTCTCGGCTCCGATTTTATGTTCAGTAAAAAAGAAAAAATACTTTTCGCCGCAAAAAAATATCAGACCGACCTTCAGGATATTTATTATGTCGGCGATACAACAGGCGATATAAAGGAAGGAAAGCAGGCGGGAATCAAAACAGTGGGCGTTACCTGGGGCTGGCACAG
>JAPLJP010000089.1 GCA_026388535.1 Deltaproteobacteria bacterium
TTTTTTAATATAGGAGGCGTGTTCTTCCTGCTTATCGTAATCCCCTTATCATTAATGGCTTTCTTAATTGCCAACGGTATGTTTAAGCTGGGGGTTACCATAAAAGAGAGAACCGTTAACGTTCTCGATAATAAAGCTCAGGAAGATATGAGAGCGAGAGCCGTAAATGCAGCAAACGAAGTTGCCAGTTTCCTCATGGAAAGCAATAAAGATTTACAAGTCGCAACGATAATTCCCTCAACAGAAGCCGTATACAAACAGTTTGTTTCTGAAAATAAAAAACCTGTCTGGGTCAAACGTGACGGTAAAATACAGCAGATATCGATCCCGCTGTACAAAGAAATGGCTCTGATTGACAAAAACGGCAACGAACAAATTAAAATCGTTGACGGTCAGGCGGTGAAAAAACTGGTTAATGTCAGCAATCCGGCCAATACAACGTATAAAACTGAAGATTATTTTGCTAAGACAAAAAATCTGAATAAAGGCGAAATTTATGTTTCCCCGGTAACAGGGTTCTATGTCAATAAAGCAGCGTTTGAAAAGGGACAAAGATTTTCCGGAATCATCCGTATGGCAACACCGGTATTCAATCAAGCTGGCTTCGCGGGTATAATTACACTGGCCATTGATTATCGTCATCTGGCCGAGTTTACCGATCAACTTGTTCCCACGCAGGCAGAAAGGGTATTTGAAACACAGGGTTCTGGCGGTAATTACGCTTATATGATCGACCATCGCGGTTTTGTCATTTCCCATCCGAGTGATTTTCATATTGTTGGACTCAACCATGACGGAACAATTGTTCCAACTGTTACGGCTCAGAACGCAGCAGAACTGGCAAAGAAAGGCTCGGAAGCGTTGAACCTCTTCCAGTTAGGTTTTATGGATCACAATTTATT
Organism: Deltaproteobacteria bacterium; assembly: GCA_026388535.1. GTDB lineage: Bacteria > Desulfobacterota > Syntrophia > Syntrophales > Smithellaceae > Smithella. The sequence continues at coordinate 903 of JAPLJP010000089.1, forward strand.
TACTATAGCGAAAGAAGCTGCACAGGGAAAATCAGGCGTTTTAATGTATAAATTTGCTGGCATCAACAAGTTCGTCGCCTATGCGCCGATCAAGTTTTATGCGTCAAACCTTCCTGCACCCACCGGTTTTGGCTGGGTAGGACTGGGACTGGAAGTTGAGAAATATAACGAAGCGGCACTAAAGGTATCACAAAATATTGAAAAGGAATCAAAAGCATGGACTGCGACAATCATCTTTATTCTTATCGCTTCCATGATTATTCTGTTCTTCATTATGCTGCTTCTGGTTCGTGGAGTAACCCGTTCATTAGAGGCGGAAATTCCAGAAGGATCGGAAGGGATGTCATCCTTCGACGATGATGATGACGATGATAAATAATTAAACTTAATTTTATAAATTAACCAAAAGGCCGAATTTCGATTCGGCCTTTTTAATGAGACCCAAGCTTCAGAAGCAAATAACCTAAAGGTCACTATAGGCGCACTGAAGCTTGCTGGTCGAATTATCCCGCCACCTTCAGGTGGCAGGGATAAATTTCACTTCGTTCGTTTTCTACGAGTCTCAGCATCCCATTCCACCTATAGTGGCCTTTAGGCCATTCGCTTCAGGGATAATTCGCTCTAAGATTTTCCGAGCACTGCGTTTCGAAAAATCAAGGCTCATTAAAAATAAAATGTCTTTTAATCAAATACAATATATAATAACTAATATTCAAACTATAATGGTTTGTGTTCTTATTAACATTATTTTACTTCAAAGAATAAGGAGGGCGAAATGAACTATTTGCCGCATTTGATCGCTTTGATTATCGGTTGTATCGTTCTTTGGATAATAAAAAGAAAATACAAGAAAATAAGCAACCGCGAATTGATCATAATATTCATTCTCTTTGTTATCTTAGTTGCCCTCTTTACAGATCCCGGAATGGACCTGATAAAAAGATTTATAAATTTTATCCAATTACAGTAGCATTCGCCCATGTAATCGATAAGCGGAAACATTTTTCAAAGCGCTGATATTCAGGACTTTGAATGGTTTTACTCAAACAAAGGAAAGCTGACCATGCCGGAAAAAAAACCCAAGGTAGACCGTGAACAGTTCAACAAGCTCAGCGGGGTTTTGATGTTATCGGCATGGGGATTTGCGATGGTTCTGTCCTCTTTCCTGTTCCTTTATATCGGTTACCTTGTAGATGAAATTCTGGGAACCACACCTAATTTCATGCTGTGTTCTTTCTTTCTGGCAATCGGCCTGTGCGTCTGGAAACTTTATAGTGAAGCGAAGGAAAGAGGAAAGAAAATGTAACTTATAGGGCTGTTGAAAAACGTCCATCTGCGGCGTTGCGCTGCAAATCGCATCGCTCAACGTATAACTTATATACGCCTCACGATACGTTTTTTGCGCGCCTTGCATCTGAACATTTTTGAACAGCCCCACTGTAATATAATGTCTCCTTTTGATCTGTGATTATTTGACTACTTGTCCATTAGGCAGAAATCTAATTTGGCTATGTCCTTCAATTTGAAGGTATGTCGGCGTACCGGAAAATTCCGGACTGTCTTTTATCGTATTGGCCTCAACCCGGTATATTCCTGATTTTAAATTGATAGCTATTATCTCTCTCGTATAATTGCCATCCGTCTGCTTGCGTTCAAAACCATGGGCATAACGTTTTTTGGTCACGATTGTGTTTTCATAGATTAGTTCCGGCGATATAATCTCAGTATTGAGCTTATAAATTTTTATGTGGATGGGAATAGCGATCCCCGGATATTTTGATGAGCCATCACCAACCAGTGCAAGAACACGGTAAAGATCCACTTCTCCAAAGTAATTAAACCGAAGGGCAAAGTAATAAGAACGATACTCACGAATCCTGAACTCTTGACTAACTTTACTATCCCGTTTGCTCACATCAAATGGCCATTTGACAACCGGTGTTGGCGGTGATATTGACGTGGATGTTAACGAAAACCACGAAAATGCTTCACAGACTGTCATACAGATAAAAAATATTAAAAAAGCCGCTATCAATACTTTTAATATTTTCATTATTATTTTTCTCCTCTTTCATTGCGCCTGATTTTTTCAGCGCAAATTTTTTATCACTGTCATTTTTCACGGTATAATACCATTTTTAAATCAAAGATGATATCGAGGCGGCAAGGAGGAGGCTCCGCAGGCGTATTATACATACGCTGAGGAAGCCGACGACGCAGCCAACAAAGATAGCGCTTTGATTTAGAAATGGTATAAACAGGCACAGGAGAAGATCATAAGCCGAGTCCTGTCCCGCATTCAGGTTACCCTTTACGCGGTGATGATCATTCATCTGGGACAGCAGTTGCCCGCTGTCTCTAGCGACACTACCCGAGAACATCAGGCGGGCAGCCCTTAAACGTTCTCCTATTTGGTCTTGCTCCGGATGGGGTTTACCATGCCTTTTCCGTCACCGGAAAAGCGGTGAGCTCTTACCTCGCCTTTTCACCCTTACCCCGCATATGCGGGGCGGTATGTTTTCTGTGGCACTTTCCTTAGGGTCGCCCCCAGTCGCCGTTAGCGACCATCCTGCCCTTTGGAGCTCGGACTTTCCTCCGGCAGATAAATTCTGCCGGCGATCATCTGATCTTCTCCGGCCTGAAATTTAAGTTTACACTTGATTACATTTTCTTTCAAGACATGTTCGTCGTGAATAATTTAAAATAATAACGGGCTGTTCAGTTTTCCATATTCGCCAATTTCGCCTTGACAAATAAATCCTACTATGATTAACGCATTACCCTATTACTTATAGGGGTTTTAATTATGAAAAAGACTTTGACCAATAAAACAAATACCAAAAGGAAAAAGACGCACGGTTTTCTCGTCCGGATGGCTTCGAAATCAGGAAGACAGGTTTTAAGCCGCAGAAGAGCCAAAGGCAGAAAACGTTTAACCGTGTAATTTCGTGAATTTAGTATATCAAGGATGGTCGGGTCGATATGCATGAAAGAACAGACTTACCGGAAATTGGAAAGGATCACTAGTAGAAACAGGTTTAGAGCCATTTACCAACAGGGGACGTGGAGAAGTTCTCAACACTTTACAACTATAACATGCAGTAATGCCCAAGGGGCTAAAAGGCTGGGAATCACCGTAACCAAAAAAATTGGAAACGCCGTAAGGAGAAACAGAGTCAAACGGTTAATCAGAGAATTTTTCCGCCTCAATAAGGCCTTGTTTCCCGCCGAACATGACGTTGTCGTCATGGCTAAAAGAAATATGCCGACCCTTACTTATCAGCAGGCATGCAAGGAATTGACGGAACTCTTCTCGCGGAAAGCCAACGTATAATTTATGCTCAGGACAATTTTGGCAAAATTTTTTGTTTACATAATTCGTTTATACCAAATTTGCGTCTCACCTTTCTTTTTTGCTCCATGCTGTCGCTTCTATCCCTCATGCTCCGAATACGCAATTGAGGCGATAAAGCTGCATGGTCCGGCAAAAGGGTCTTTCATGGGCATAAAAAGAATTCTGCGTTGCCATCCCCTGCATCCCGGCGGTTACGATCCCGTCAAGTAAAAAATAGGGAGGTTATTTTAATGGATAAAAGGACAATGCTGGCTGTAGTGCTGTCACTTGCCGTACTGCTGACATATCAGATGTTTTTTGCCAAACCACCGGCGCCAAGGCAAGCCGCGCCCGCTCAAGTATCAAATCAGGCAAACAAAAATGAGGCGGCAAAGCCATCCGCCGCTCCGGCAACTATGACAGCGCCAAAGCCCGCGGCTAAACCGGCCTTAGCTAAAAAAGAAGCCGCGCCAAAAGATATCCGGGTAGAAACTGAGAATTACACGGCGATATTCTCCACCAGAGGAGCCGCTCTGAAATCGTTTAAACTCAAAGGCTATCAAAAGGAATGTGCAAAATGCGTTGATGACATTTATCCGGCAATTAAAAATTCTTTAACCGGCGCGAAACAACCAGCTAAAGAAAAAAATAATGAACCCGTTGAACTTGTCGTGCTTAATGAAAACATGCCTTATCCATTGGCTATTACCTTTCCGGAATCATCCGCCGAAATTGCCGCCGATTCCGTTTACGATACTGACGTAACAAAGCTGGATATGAAAAACGCTAAAGAGAAACAGCGTTTGGTATTTTCCCGGATTTTTGACGGCAAAATTAAAGTAGAAAAGATTTTTACTTTCAACCCCGATAACTATTCTATCGCACTGGACGTAAAAGTATCCAACCTTTCAGACACGTCTCTTACCCAGGTACCGCATCTTAACTGGTATGAGTATGCGGATCCCCAAAAGAAAGTAGATAGTTACAGCAAGGAAGGGCCTGTCGCTTATGTGTCCAAGTCCATCAAACGCAAGAAGGTCTCGGATATATCCGCTGATGAAATTATTGGTCCTGACGTTTCCTGGGGCGGATTTGAAAATAAATATTTTATGGCCGTAATAATACCACAGAATCCTTCACTGACCAGTGTCAACATGTCCAAAGACAACGGCAACATGGTCACAGTAGGAATAAAAGGAACCAAAAGTATAATCCCGCCGAACCAGTCCGATTCGTTCAGCTACACACTGTTTATCGGTCCCAAGGATTACATTCTCCTCAAAAAGCAGGGAATATCGCTTGAAGAAGCTATTGAGTTTGATTCGTTTATACCTGGATTGAAATGGCTTTCCATTGGCTTGCTGATTTTCATAAAATTTCTGCATCAGTATTTCAGTAATTATGGAGTTGCCATTATTATGCTGACAATTCTGATTAAAATTATCTTCTGGCCTCTGGGAAATATAAGCTATAAATCCATGAAAGAAATGCAAAAACTTCAGCCGAAACTAGCTGAGTTAAAAGAGAAATACAAAAATGATCAGGCCAAAATCGGTCAGGAAACCATGGCTCTCTACAAAGCGCATAAAGTCAATCCGCTTGGCGGATGTTTGCCGATATTAATTCAGATTCCCGTGTTTATCGGCCTTTACAACACGCTTCTTTACGCCATAGAACTGCGCCATTCACCGTTCTTCTGGTGGATTCAGGATTTATCGGCCAAAGATCCTTATTACATCACGCCGATTATCATGGGCGCGACGCAATTTATTCAGCAGAAAATGACACCCACGGTGGGCGATCCAATGCAGGCGAAGATAATGCTGCTGATGCCTATAATCTTTACTTTTATATTTCTAAATTTTCCGTCGGGGCTGGTTATTTACTGGTTAGTAAATAATATTTTAAGTATCGGCCAGCAAATCTACATTAATAAAAAAATAGTTAATTGATATATTTACAAGAGGTTGAGATGAGTTCAAATATTTTAGAGATAGAAGAAAAATCAATTGATGATGCCATTGAAAAGGCCTGCTCTGAATTCGGCGTGCCCAGGGAGAAATTAAATATCGAAATTATCTCCGGAGAATCCGGAGGGTTTTTAGGCTTATTTTCTAAAAAAGCGAAGATAAGAGCTTCACTGCTTTCTCTGGATATTGATTTCAGCTTCACTGACAAGCCGAAAACCAAAGATGAAAAAATAAAAACAGAAACAAGAAAAAAACCGGAAAAAGAGGCCACTACTAAAAAAGATGTCGTTCCTGAAAAAGAAGTCACTCAGGAAAAAAAGATTATTATGGAGAAACCGCAAAAGCAGACAGTGCCAGCATCAGCATCATCCGGCGCCAATTCTTCAATGCTGGCGTCAAAAGCAAGGGATCTTCTGGATGGTATTTTGCAAAGAATGTCATCGGAATGCAAAGTCACTGTAACTGAAACGCCGGAGAAAATAATTCTTAACATTGAAGGCGATAACGGCGGATTGCTTATCGGCAAGCGCGGACAAAATCTCGATGCTCTTCAGTACATATTGAACAAAGCAATCAATAAAATTGATATTGAACACAAAATGATCCTGATTGATTCGGGAGAGTACCGAAAAAAAAGAGAGGAATTTCTGCTTGGTTTAGCGGAAAAAATAAGGGAAAAAGTTAAAAAGACTCTGAAGCCGGTATCGCTTGCTCACATGAACGCTCACGACCGGCGCGTTATTCATCTGGTTCTGCAGGAAGATGAATCGCTGATCACAAAAAGCCGCGGCGAAGGCAAATTCAGAAAAATCGTTATTCTCCCTGCGAAAGCAGGCAATAACAAACACGCCAGAGAAAGAAAATAAGAATAGTTTTCCAGACGGTTTGACAACTTTTTTAAGAGGAAATTCCCTACTGTGCTTCGCCAGGATACAATAGCCGCTTTAGCAACCCCTTTCGGCACGGCAGGGGTTGGAATAATCCGGATCAGTGGTCCCGAAGCCCTCGAAATCGCGCGGCGCGTTTTTCAACCATCCCAAGGAAATTGTTCGTGGCAAAGTCATCATTTGTATCACGGCAATATTGTTTCACTCGACGGTAAGACCATCCTCGATGAAGTATTAATATCCTTCATGCGCAAGCCCCGTTCTTTCACGGGAGAAGATATTATAGAAATCAACTGCCACGGCAGTCCGCTCATTGTCCAGTCCATTCTTACGCAACTAGAGGAATTGGGATGCCGCCTTGCCCGTCCCGGCGAATTCTCTGAGCGCGCCTTTTTGAATAACCGGATTGATCTATCACAGGCGGAAGCTCTCGCGGCAATGATTTCCGCCAAATCGGCAAAGGCCTGCGCCATCGGGCTTGCCCAGTTAAAAGGATCTCTCAGCAAAGAAATAGAAATACTGCGCTCCCTTCTGGTTGACGCGCTGGCGGGGCTTGAGGCGGCCATTGATTTTACCGAAGATACATCCCCAGAAGAAATTCCGGTATTGCCGCCGCAAATTGACGCGGCGCTGGAACGTATTCAACCTCTTCTAGCGTCATATCACGCGGCAAAAGCATACACCGAAGGTATTAATGCGGTCATCACCGGCAAACCCAATGTGGGCAAATCAAGCCTGCTCAATACTTTAACAGGCAGGAAAAAAGCGATTGTTACTGATATTCCGGGAACAACCCGCGATTTAATAACGGATACAATTAATATCGGCGGCATTCCTGTAAATCTGATGGACACCGCCGGAATAAGAGAACCGCAAAACTTGATCGAAAAAGAAGGAATCAATCTGGTCTGGGAAAATCTGGCTGACGCTGACATTGTGATTATAATGCTGGACGGCAGTAAACCTTTAACAGATGAAGACAAAGTTATTATCGAAAGGAACAAATCCGGCAATATTATTGCCGCGATCAATAAAATCGGGACTGGAAGAACTGAAAAAAACCATCATAGATTTATACGGGAGCGAGGACAAAAATACCGGCGAAGTTATGATAACTAATATGCGCCATAAACTGGCCATGGAAAAAGCTTATAAAAGTATTCAGTCGGCAAAAGAAAGCATCGCTTCCGGCATGTCGCCGGAATTCGCCGCTTTCGATTTGCGCGAGGCTCTGGATAATCTCGATGAAATAACCGGCAAGAAAATCAACGATGAAATACTGGATAAGATATTCTCCAGCTTTTGCATCGGCAAGTAAATTTAATCTCGCATAACCTTGTTTCGATATCGGAATTAAGCAGGCATCAAAACAGCACCAAGTTTAAAAGAAGAGTGGCAAGTAGTATCTCAAGGATTAAGTCGAACTTCCGGGAAATCTGGTTTAATCTTAATTTTTTTAGTCTGCTTTTGCAGTAGCGAACCCAATATAGCAACCTTAATTGCACGCGTTTCAGCGTGATTTGGATCAATCTCTAAGATTCTTTCGCACACCTCGAGAGCTTCTTCATTTCTATTTTTTTGTCTTAACCATTCTGCAAATTTACTATATGAATCGATATAACTTGAGTCTATTTTGATTGATTTATATAGATGAGTAAAAGCCTCTTTTTTTCGATCTTGTTGAAAAAGAATTATACCGAGAGCCGCGTGAGCATATGCGCTCTGAGGATTTAGCCGTATATCCTCCGTAAGAGGATATATTGATTCTTCAGCTCTTCCATTTTTCATATAATAAGTTGCCAGTTTCTCATATGTAAGTGCCCTTTGTTTTGTAAATTTAGGTTCATCTTTGGTTTTTTCTAACATGTATCGACATAATGTCTCTGTATTATGCCATATTCTCACCTGTTTGTTACTCATGATTCCAAAAATAATCAGAATCGAAATAAGCCCGGGGAAAAGAAAAAAAAGAAACGACTTTCTCACTGTTACAATCCATCCAGCTAGTAATACTGACCAAATCATGGATACAGACAACGCGTAACGATCTGAGGTATAATGTGGATTTACATTCAAGCCTAAGACTGGCAGTAAAATAATTAAATGACATATCCACGCAGCAAGAATATACGGGTATTTATTTTTATACAGCAATATAATAATAGTTCCTCCAATTATCCCTATGGCACTACAAACAAAAGGCAACGAAAGAGGATCAAATGACAATAGCATACTGTAAACGGGGGAAAGATTAACTGGATACCATGGACGCCAAACATAATAAGACCATATGTAAAACGCTTGCATGATTCGGTCCAGTAAACCAAATTGCGCTAATGGCACATATTCATGAAGCGGCCTGTCATTGCCTCCCGTAACTAGTGTTACATTCGCCACAATAACCGCTAAAGAAATAACTATGAATGGAATCTTGTCAAGAATTGCACTACGTACCTCTTGTGATTTCCACCAGCCATTAACCATAACGATTCGCTTTAAAGGATACACATCAAGAACGACTAAAACTGCAGGAAGAGCTAATGTAACAGGTTGAGATAAAACTGAAGCGCCATAGCAGGCTGCTGAAATTATCAACCAATGAAAATATTTCTTTTTATCTTCATTATATCGAAAGTAACCCAAAAGAGATAGAAGCATGAAGAAAATAGCCTGCACGTGAGCACCAGCCGCCGCGCTGGCTACCGGTTCAACTCTCAACGGGTGAAGTGACCATAATAACACTGCTATCGCTGAAGCAACATCGACGCGCAATTGCGTTATTTCCGAATTGCGTTTATTTTCGAGGGATATAATAACCAATTTTCGCACAAAGAAGAAAAGTAGAACAGCATTTGCCGCATGGAATAAAAGGTTGCCAAGATGGTAAGCAACCGGATTTAACCCCCAGAAGGTATAGGTTATGCACCATCTCAGACCAGTAAGAGGCGTATAAAAACTACTGGAAAAAGTTTTATCAGTAAAAATTAACCATAAGTTTTGAAGATTCAATATGCCCAGTCTCGGATTCTTAAATATACACCAATCATCATCCCAGAAACGAAAATCCGCAGTCAGAGCAAAGGCAAATACAGCAAGTGTAATAAAAGCAATACAGATGGATATTATTAATGGACTTATTCTATATGGTAATATTCTACCATTCCTGATAATTGAGCCGCTATATTCGGATTTCATTCTAATACTCTCTTATACTTGCTATGGTCATAAAAAATCCTGTGCCGATCTTATCTACAGGCAGGGGACAATGTCTTTTTCTATGTCAATGAAATTATTTTCTCAAGAGATATGTTGTCGCTGTTTGTCTCGAACGTGTAATATTTTGTAAGAATACTATTCCCCACTCAGCCCCTCAACAAAAGCCAAAACATTTTTACCCAAAACACTGTGATTATAGCCGCCTTCCAGAATACCGAAGCAACCGCCTTTGTTGCGCCGCGCGGTTTCGCTTACAAGTTTTCCCATGTATCTGTAATCTTCGGTTTTCAAAAGGCCGCCCCAGTCAGCTTCGTGATTATCAAAACCGGCGGACACGGCAACCATATCAGCATCTGTTTGCGCTAAATCATTCTGTACATTTTTTAAATATTCATTACGATTGGATGCTGTAGGATTAAGAATCGTTACATACCCTTTGCCGCCCAGAATATTAACATTGCCGTCTCCGTAATGCAGATCAAAATCAAGAATGAATGCTTTCTTAATCTTTCCTTCGCTTTTAAGTTGTTCCAATGCTATTGCCATGTTGTTAAAATAACAGAAACCCCAGGCGCTGCCGGAAGAAGCGTGATGGCCAGGCGGGCGGATTACAGCAAAACATGGTTCGGTTAAGCCGATTTGCGCCGCTTTAATCGCGCCTCCGGCGGCAAGCGCCGCAATATCGTAAACACCCTCGCGTTCCACCGAATTCACATGCTCGGAAATATGCACCCTGAGAATATCTTCTCTTGTTGCCGGATGAGGTGTGACAAAAGTTACCTTGCCGCGCAGGGCTATTTCAATTGCTTGAATTCGTCCGGGGGCGGAAGCGGGATCAGACGAATAAATTTCGTTATAATCTTCATGGTAAACGACTTTCATTCAATCCTCCTTTTATTGGCGCTATAATTAATCTGACTATAAGAATCCCAGAGAACGCAAAGCATTAATCGTATTTATGGCCACCGGTAATTCGCGTAAATCCGAGGGAGAAAGCCAGCGAGCTTCGAGCGCGTCATCGGCACCCGTGGGTTCGCCGGAAATATAATCAGCCGAAAAATCAACAATCACAAAATGAAATTTAATTTTTCTTTTATCGTCGCGTTCGATGAAATCAAATACATATACGCAGTCACCTACCTTTATAGTTATGCCCGTTTCTTCCAAAATTTCACGCGCGGCGCATTCCTGCAAAGTCTCGCCAAGTTTAAGAGTTCCGCCGGGAATCGCCCAAAGTCCTTTGCTTGGTTCTATCCCGCGCTTTACCAATAGGACTTTCCCGTCTTTTATGGTTATCGCCCCGACTCCGACCCGCGGCGCTACGGGATAAGAATTTACTGATTTTTGGTTCATTCTACTTTTTCTTCTCCATAACGAAAGAAAAACGACTGGTAATCCAAGGCTCCTTTTGCCCATCAAAAACTTTTTCCACAAATCTGACGCGCCTGTTTTTACCGATAAGCAAAATTGTGGAAGAACGGGTTCCGTAAATCGGGCTTTCTATAAATATAGTGGATAAAAGCCTTTCCCATTCCAGGCCGATACCTGTCGAGGGCAATTTGCTGTCCTGCGGGACACGGCGATCAGCCAGCAGAGAAAACAACTTTTCTTCCAAAGCATCGCCTTTTTTCCCCAGCGCCGCTTTCAGCATCTTTTTACTTCTTGTAACTTTCGGCCAGGGTGAATTCAACAGATGATTGCTTAAACCATATATTCCTGAATTGAGTTTTTGCTTTTCTCCGCGATTGGAGAAAACGAAAAGGTCATTATCATCGCCTAAAAGCAAATTAAAACCGTTGTACTTATAAACCTGTGAAGAAATTTTTTTCAGATAATTATCTGCGTCTTTACTGCCGGAGATATAACGGCTGACCAGCATGCCGCGCGAAGGAGCGCCGCTTTTTAATGTGGACGGATCGCGATAATTGGTGACGGCGGCAAATTTTCCGTCTCGGGCTACGCCAAACCAAGTGCCGCCGTTCTTCAAATCTCGACCGGCAAGCACTTGCGGGTGATCTTCCCAGAAATCAGCGGACGATGAAGGCCGTTCGTAAAATTCATCACGGTTCGCCGCCAGAATAAGTCTGTATGCAGGATGAACATTATAGGCAATAACTATCAGGCACATCTTATACCAACTCTAAATCAAAGCGCTTTTTTTGTTGGCGTCGTTGTCGGCTTCCTCAACGTATTATCATATACGCTTCGTCGCCTCCGCCTAGCCGCCTCAATATCATCTTTGATTTAGAATTGGTATTATAATTTATAATGTTTCTTTATTATATAGGATTCAAAGAGAACATTAAAGGCATTGAACTTATCCTCTAACTTTTAATTATTTCCTTTAATCTGGCGATTATTCTGGTCATGGTATCACCTGCCGGAGCGTTTATAAACACATCGGCTATATCATCCTGCCCTGTATCCCCCATATTAATAATAACAATTTTTGCACCGGATTGTTTGGCGTAAAGCGGCATATAAGCGGCGGGATAAACAACCAGCGAAGAACCTATCACAATAAACAAATCACTCATCTCGGATTCCTTTTGAGCAGATATCAATGTATCTTGAGGAAGCATTTCGCCGAAGAAAACAACACCGGGCTTGAGAATACCCCGGCATTTTTCACATACCGGGAAAAAATCAGGTGATGGATGCTTTTGCCTCATCAGCTCGACAGAATAACGTTCATGACAATCGAGGCAAACCAGCCATTGCATATTGCCGTGCAATTCGTGAACTTTTTTCGGATTGTTTCCCGCCCTTTGGTGCAGATTATCAATGTTCTGCGTAATGACCGAACTCAACTTGTTCATTTTTTCCAGTTCGGCTATCGCCAGATGAGCACGATTGGGCTCTGCATCGAGAAGTGCACCGCCTTCTACAAACAGATACCAGACTTTCTTACGCGTCTCACCTGAACGGAGAAATCTATCAATTGTGAAATCTTCGGGATCAACATTTGTCCAGAGACCATCCGGGCCGCGGAAATCCGGTATGCCTGATTCCGTGCTGATTCCGGCTCCGGTAAAAACCACCAGTCTTTTCGACGCTGCGATCATTTCCGCGACTTTATTTATTTTTGCTTCCATACAATTTCTTTGCCGCGTTTGCTACAGCCTCTTTCGATTTATTTTTGTTGCCGGATTTAATTTTTGCGCGAATATCTTTCAGCGCTTTTTCATAGATATCCAGCATCTTAATCGTTTCCGTATTTTTCGTTATTATATCAATATAAAGTTCAGGGCTTTCGGTGAACACCTTTTTTATAATATCGAGCTTTGTCCGGAAAATCGGCGTGGAAAATTTATTTATTTCCGCAAGAGTAATATTCGTCCGGGCAAGCGCCATTCCCAGCGAAATTGTATTGAGATGATTGAGCGCCTGAACAATTGCCATCATTTTATCATGCTTCTCGGGAGTTGCTTCCAGGACAGTCAGTTTATTTTTTTTAAAAACATTTTTAAGCCAGGGAAGCCACTTTTTTCCGCGCGCCGGACACAAAACAACATTTTGTTTGGAGACATCTTTTAACGCGGGCCCGAAAAGAGGATGACAGCCAATGACTTCCGCCTTCGAATTAGCCAACATCAGTTTCACCGGCTCATGTTTGAGCGATGTCAAATCCATTAAAAGCGCGTCTTTGGTTAATAGAGGGCCGACTTGCTTGATTATATCGGTGGTAGCGGAAATGGGCACGGCAACAACGACGACATTACATAGTCTGGCTAGATCGTTTATCCCCAGCTCGGTTTTTCTGCCGCACACATAGACGGTACAGCCTTCATTCTTGAGCAAACCGGCAAACCATCGTCCCATGCCGTTGGTTCCGCCGATTATCCCCACTTTGATATTTTTCATCAGCTTATTGCCTTTTGTCTTAGTAAGTGATCCGCCAGAACAATGCTCACCATCGCTTCGCAAACCGGCACTATCCGGGGCAGGACGCAAATATCGTGTCTTCCCTGAATTTCAATTATACGTTCTTTGCCCTTGCAATCAATAGTGTGCTGAGGTTTTGCTATGGAAGGAATGGGTTTGCAATAAGCTCGCAGGATAATCTGCTCGCCGTTGGTTATACCGGCGATTATTCCCCCCGCATGATTGGTTTTAAATCCTTTCTTATTCATTTGATCATTGGTCTGAGAACCCTGTAGCCCGGCCAGAACGAACCCATCGCCTATTTCCACCGCCTTCACTGAACCGATGCTCATTAGCGCTTTGGCCAAATCCGCGTCCATTTTATCAAAAACGGGTTCGCCAAGACCTGCGGGACAACCGCGGACGATAATTTCCACCACCCCGCCCAGCGAATCTCCTTTTTTGCGAACAGCCGCAATCTTTTTTTCCATGGAAGCCACCGCTTGCTGATCGGGACAGAACAAAGAATTCTCACGCACCGATTTTCTTAAATTTTTATCCGAGGGCATTTTGCCGCGGTCAATCGAGATGGAGCCGATAGCCTGTGTGTAGGCGATGACATCAATGCCCGCCTGAGCGATTATCTTAGCGGCAATAGCTCCCGCGGCAACACGGGCGGCTGTTTCTCTGCCGGAGGCGCGTCCCCCGCCGCGCCAGTCGCGGATTCCGTATTTCTGCAGATAGGTGAAATCTCCCTGCCCCGGGCGGAAGACATCTTTTAATTCATCGTAGGAGGAAGGTTTCGCGTCAACATTTTTAATGATCAAGGAAACAGGAGTGCCTGTTGTTTTCCCTTCGAAAACACCGGAGAGAATTTCGACCTTGTCGCTCTCCTTCCTTGTGGTTGAGGAAACCGAGGTTGACGGTCTTCTCCTGTCCAAAGCCTGCTGAATGTCGGCTTCGTTCAAGTCAAGCCCCGGAGGACAACCATCTACAACTGCTCCCAAGGCCGTCCCGTGCGACTCTCCCCAAGTGGTTACGCGAAAAACACTGCCTATGGTATTTCCGGACATAGATACTCCCTTTTAAGTTTCGCTTTTTACAATCTTAGCCAAATTTCCCATTTTACGCAAATACTGATAAATATCTTCCGCGACCTGCGCGGCGCTCTTACCCGCTGTATCCACAGTATAATCCGCGGCATTTTCATATAAAGGAAGCCGTTGTTTCAGCGTATTCGCCGTTTCCTGATCAATATTACCGGATGTAAACTGCGGCCGTACAGCCTCCTTCCGGGCGTCTCTCTTTAGCCGTTCAATAATATCATGCCCAGGAGCATTGAGCCATATTATCACGCCTGCCTGTTTTAACAAATCCACGTTTTCTCTTTCCAGAACAACTCCGCCGCCTGTGGCGATAACACAAGCACCTTTTTGCATCAGAAATTTAACTGTATCTTTTTCCTTCTCGCGGAAAAAATCCCAGCCGTGGAGCGCCACAATTTCCTTGATCGGCATCGCCATGCTTTTTTCCACCATTAAATCGGTATCCCAAAAAGCAATTTTCAGTTTAGCGGCAATAATCCTGCCCACAGTGGATTTCCCTGTTGCGCGATAACCGATCAGTACGACCTTCATATCTTTTTTAATTCCTCCCAAAACCCAGGAAATGATTTATCAACACATTTTTTATCACTGATTTCTATGCCGCGGACAACCAGTCCGGCAATGGCAAAGCTCATGGCCATGCGGTGGTCGTTATAAGTCTCAATTTTTGCCGGCTGCATTTTACCGCCTTGAATTACAATGCCTTCCGACATTTCCCGGGCTTCAATGCCTGCATGGTTCAGTTCCGCAACCAAAGCCTCCAGCCTGTTGCTTTCCTTTATTCTTAAATGAGACACGTTTTCGATAATCGTTTGTCCTTTGCGGAACGCCGCCAAAATCGCCAATGTAGGCACCATATCCGGCATATCGTTCAAATCGAAAATAAAATCACCTTTCGCCAAATTATCCCCCGTTACCTCCACCCAATTTTCTTCCGATCTTACTTTGCAGCCCAGCCCCTCCAAAACATCCAGCAGGCGGATATCTCCCTGACTGCTTTGCCGGCTAATTCCGGTAACTCTGATTGTTCTTCTCAAAATCGCCGCGGCCAGAAAAAAATAGGACGCGCTGGAAGCGTCTCCTTCCACGTGATATTCACATCCTCTGTAAGTTTCCCCGGCGTTAACATGATATTCATATTTCTTGGTTTGGGTAATCTTCGCGCCGAAATCTTTCATCACGGCAATCGTCAAGTTAATATAAGGGGTGGAAACCACGCCGCCCTGTAAACTTAAATCCATGCCTTCGGGAGTGTAAGGAGCGCAAAGAAGCAATGCTGATACATACTGCGAACTTTCAATATCCCGCAGGATTATTTTTCCTCCGGTCAGGCCGTTGGCGTTTATCTCCATCGGTGGACAATTGTTATGGGTAAGAATATCAGCGCCCATTTCTTTCAGCGCTTCGACCAAAGCTCCGACCGGCCTTTCACAAAGACGCTTTTCACCGGTTAAAGTATATTTGCCCCTGCCCAGACAGACCAGTGCCGTGAGAAATCTCAGCGCCGTACCGTTATTTCCCAGAAACAATTCTTCGCCGCTGTTTATTATTTTTCCCGCAGTGCCGGAGACAAAAAAACCGTCTTGAGTTGAAACAATTTTCGCACCTAACGCCCGCAAACCTCCAATCAAATACATTGTGTCCTGAGAAACAAGCACATTGCTGATTATAGAATCATTTTGCGCCAGAGCCGCAGCCACCAGCGCCCGCTGACTCAGGCTTTTAGATCCGGGAACACAAACAACAGAGTGAATTCCCTTAAAATTAGCGTCGTCTTTATTCAATTTGAGTTAATCTCTCCAATATTACTTTTTTCATGAGCGCGCGGGGCGGTTCCTTGCCCGTCCACAGTCGAATTTGCTCTGCTCCCTGATTAACAAACATATCCGCACCTGAAATAATATGACAGCCCTGTTTTTCGGCATCATTGAGTAATTTTGTCTTCAGCGGATTGTAGATAACATCCATAACATATTCATATCCGGCAAGCGCTTCCGCCTTCACCGGCGATTTATCCTTATGGGGATACATGCCCAAAGACGTCGTGTTGATCAGGCAGTCAGCT
Organism: Deltaproteobacteria bacterium; assembly: GCA_026388535.1. Lineage (GTDB taxonomy): Bacteria > Desulfobacterota > Syntrophia > Syntrophales > Smithellaceae > Smithella. Next base: position 17,345 of record JAPLJP010000089.1, read on the forward strand.
TTGATTCGGCCGATTTCGGAAAGCGAATAAAAGGGGCAATCAAATTTGCTCGAAAGAATTTTTCCCTTCTCCGGAGCGCGATTGGCAATAACCGTAAATCCGCCCTCTTTGATTATTCCGTAAGCTGCCGCCCGTGCTGTTCCGCCCGCGCCAATGATTACAAAAGTTTTATTTTTAATAGTCAGCGCTTCTTTGAGTGTAAGAATTAGTCCCAGCCAGTCCGTATTGCAGCCGGTCATACGGCCGTTATTGTTGATTATCGTGTTTACCGCTCCGATTTCCAGCGCATCGTCGTCAATATCATCGAGATATTCCATAACCGCTACTTTCAAGGGAATAGTGACACTGGCACCACGGATATTCATACCCCTTATACCCTGTATCGCGCCGCCAATATCCTGAACGCAAAAAGCGCTGTAGCTCTCTGCAATGCCCATTTTTCTTAAGGCCGCGTTGTGCATCAAAGGAGACAGACTTTGCCCTACCGGATTACCCAGCAAAATGTAATTTTGCGGCAAAGACTTACGCAAAGACAAAGCCGGCGCCGAAGTCGCAGTACGCCGGACAGTGAACCACTCTTGAAATTGTTTCATCTCGTGAACTGTAAACTGTCCCGGCGCTGATTGTCCCTCACGCCCCAGCGTGGCAAAGCTCAAATAATTACCCATGAAGGGAGCTATAGCGCGGCTAATGCCGCCTTTATCTCCCATGCACAGCGAAATTATTTTTTGAGAATGCTTTTGCGCACAGGAAATAAGGTTTAGCGTTATTAGATTATCTTCGACTCTTCTGGCCGTGGTAACTATTTTAACAATGGCCGGTTTATACCGCGCGCATTGATGAAATATCTCTTTTAATTTTGCCAGCGGCGGAGTTTCTTTAAGATTATGGCAGGAAATGATAATCTTGGTTTTACCGCCATTTTTCGCGCATAAAGATTTAAGGTTCCTGATCGTCTCGCTTCCTTCCGCGAGTTCGATATCAACAAAATCGGCGCCCAATTCGATTGCCTCTCTGAGCACTGCTATTTTCTTTTTTGTATTTTCCAAAGCGCTTTTGATACACGCCGCCGCTCCAGCATAAGCAGCTTCCTCTTTTTTTCTGCAAGTGACAATTATTTTAATCAAACCGGAATTAACACGGACGGCGGAAATCAATTTCGCAAGATTTCCCCTCCCGATTAAATCCATTCTCAATTCGATAAAATCGGCGAACTGGCAGCTTCTTTCTATGGCATGCAAAGCTTCTTTATTCGTGCGGGACGTTATGGGAATACAAATCATATAGCGCCTTCACTTTTCGGGTACGAACCCAATATTTTCAGTAAAGTTGTTTTCTTCTTCAGCTCCTGCAGACAGCTCTTTACATGTTTATCATTTACATGGCCTATCATATCCACGAAAAAGCTGTATTCCCATAATTTATTCTTTACGGGATGCGATTCTATCTTCGCCAGATTAATTTTTCGCCTGGCGAATGATGCCAGAGCGCTGTGAAGGGAACCGGGAGAATGAGGCGTGGCGAAAATCAGCGAAGTTTTATCATTGCCCGTAACTCTGCTTTCTCCCCTGCCGATAACCAGAAAACGCGTCATATTGGAAGAATTATCTTCGATGCCTTCCGCCAGCAGATTCAGGCCGTACATCTGTCCGGCGAGAGAACTGCCTATGGCCGCTTCATTCTTCTTTCCCCTGACCATTTGAACCGCCGCGGCGGTGCTTTCTGTTTCGCCCAGTATGCAATTGGGCAAATTGGTTTTGAGCCAGACCTGACACTGCGCCAAAGCGTGCGGGATAGAATAAATTTTCTTGATATCCTTCATGTTTTTAGTCGAAGAAATAAGACACTGGCTTATCCTTAGAAAAATCTCCGCCCTGATTTTCAGCGGTGTTGTAATCAGCCGGTCGAGCGTAGTATTTATGGAACCTTCCAGCGAATTTTCCACGGGAACGACACCCCAATCTATCGAGTCCTTTTCCACTTCGTCAAAAACGCGGGCAATTCCCGTCTGGGGGAAAAAGCGGCTGGAATCACCAAAATGAAGACGCGCCGCCAAATGGGAAAATGTGGCTTCCGGCCCTAAAAAGGCTACCGTCGTCGGTTTCTGCAAGTCGCGCGAAGCGGAAATAACTTCCCGGAAAATAGCCGTGAGCGCTTTGGGTGGCAATGATCCGGAATTAAGCTCCCGCAAATATCCGTGAACCTTCGCTTCCTGAGAGGGATCGTAAACCTGAATTCCGTCCTCTCCCTTGACCTTGCCTATCTGGACGGATATCTGCGCCCGTTCATTTAAAAGCCGGACAATTTCTTTGTCTTTTTCTTTCAATTTTTCCCTTAAGATTTCCAACTTTCGCGGCTTCATTTTTTCATCTCCTCAATTATTGCGGAAATCAATTTCGGTTCAATGCTTCCATTTATAAAAGGCATTCCTATTTTTTTCAACAAAACAAAATGTACGATATCGCCTTTTTTATTTTTATCCATCCGCAACTGAGTAATAATATTATCGCGGTCAAAAGATTTCGGTATTTTTACGGGAAGTCCCGCGCCGCGGATAAGAGCTTCGATACGTTCGGTTTCATCGTCTCCCAGATAACCCATTTTTTCGGAAATACGCGCCGCCGCGATCATCCCCAGTGCCACGCCTTCGCCATGCGTCATAGTATATTTGGAAATTGTTTCCAGCGAGTGCCCCAGCGTGTGGCCGAAATTAAGAATACGGCGCAGGCCCTGCTCTTTTTCATCAATTTCGACAATTGATTTCTTTATCTGGCAGCAGTTCTCTATAAGACTAAGCATTAGTTTCTGGTCTTTCGATTTTACCGCGTCCATGTTGCTCTCCAGAGTGCGAAACATTTTTTCATCATCAATAGCGCCGTATTTAATAATTTCAGCCAGTCCATTGTTAAATTCCTTTTCCGGCAATGTCTCTAAATAATTCAGATTCACAAACACAGCGCGCGGCTGGTAAAATGCCCCCAGCAGATTTTTCCCGAAAGGAAGATCAATTCCCGTTTTTCCGCCGATACTGCTGTCCACCTGCGCGACCAATGTAGTTGGAATCTGGATATAAGGAACGCCACGCATAAATATGGAAGCGATAAAACCGACGATATCGCCGACAACACCGCCGCCTAAAGCAATCAGACAGGTCTCGCGGTCGGCTCCCGATTCCATTAATTTCCCCGCAATATCCAGGACGGTATTAATATTTTTGGAAGCTTCGCCGGCAGGAAATTCAATCAAAGACGCTTTCAACCCGATATCCTTCAGACCGGCGAGAAGCTTCAGTCCGTAAAGACCGCCGACACAATCGTCAGTAATCACCACGTACCGCCCCGCCTTATGGTTTTTGGCGATAAGCAGCGTCATCCGGTCTAATATATCTTTGCCGATTCGGATTTCATAAGATGACATGCATTTCTTATCGAGATTAACTTTTATCGATCGCATATGTTTACTTCCTTTCAGCTTTTGTAATACTTTTAATGTCTCATTGCCGTGTTAATTGCTCTTAATTCGTCCATCAATTGATAGAACTTTTCCGGTTTCAAGGATTGCATTCCGTCGGAAACCGCTTTTTCCGGCTCCGGATGAACTTCCACGATAAGGCCGTCAGCTCCAACGGCGACCGCCGCGCGGGACAACGGGATGACATATCTCCAATGACCGGCGGCATGGCTCGGATCAACAATAACCGGCAGATGCGTCAAACTTTTCAAGACCGGAACAGCACTTAAGTCCAGAGTGTTTCTCGTGGCCGTTTCAAACGTTCTGATGCCGCGTTCGCAAAGAATAACCTGAGAGTTGCCCGCCGAAAGAATATATTCCGCGGACATCAGCAATTCTTCTATGGTGGTCATCATGCCTCTTTTCAAGAGCACCGGTTTTTGTGAACGTCCTACTTCTTTGAGCAAGGCAAAGTTCTGGACATTGCGCGCGCCGATTTGCAGCATATCGGCGTAAGATTCCACAATATTAACATCAGCCGGATTGACCACCTCGGTAACCGTCGGCAGACTAGTTCGCGCGCTGACCTGATTTAATATTTTCAAGCCTTCCTCTTCCATCCCCTGGAAGCTGTATGGTGATGTGCGCGGCTTATAGGCACCGCCTCTGAGAACCTGTGCTCCTCCTTTTTTGGCGACATAGGCGCTCTCCAGTAACTGTTCCTCGCTTTCAATCGCGCAGGGACCGGCTATTACCACGAATTCCGGTCCGCCGATTTTAATTGAACCCACGGAAACCACTGTATTGCCTTCGTGCGACTCACGGCTGGCCAGTTTGTAAGGCTTTAAAATAGGCATTGTTTTTTCCACTCCCGGCAGGGATTCCGCGTATTTAAGAATTTCCTTGTCGCGATTGTCGCCTACCGCTCCGATAACCGTCCGTTCAACGCCGATTGAAGGATGCGCTTTATATCCGACAGATTCAATCCAGTGAATCACATCTTCAATTTGCTTTTCGGTAGCTTGATTTTTCATTACAATAATCATTATTTTCCCCCTTCTTAAATTAAAAAAGCCAGAGCGCTTTTGCCGCCCCGGCCTTAAAATAAAGAAAAGCCATGGGCGTCTTTTTGATCTACCCATGGCCGTTTTGGTTTAATTTACCTTAACGAGTCCTCCTCAGCGACGGGCAGACCGATGTAAAATAGGTATAAAACCAGTAACCATAAAAATTAATATTTACATTTAGTTTTCTGTCATCGCTTCATTAAATTTCTCCATATCGGTGGAACCTATATTTTTCATATTCGGGCGGATCACGACATCGGCGTTTTTGATCTGATATTCAGCGATCCTGGCATACATTATACTTATTGACTTCTTTAGACTGTCCATTATTCCTTCGGGCACATCGGTATTGATGCCGCCGGAGATATCCACCGCAATCACAACATCCGCTCCATTGCGGCGCGCCACATCAACAGCCACGGGACTGACCACGCCGCCGTCCACATAAGTGCTGTTCCCGACCTTCATGGGCTGAAACACGCCCGGTACGGCGCAACTGGCATGCACGGCCATGCCGGTATTGCCGCGGGCGAAAACCACTTCTTCACCGGTAGCGGCATTGGCGGCTACCGCAAAATAACGTATTTTTAGTTTTTCTATGGGAGTATTCTGAACATTTGTGTTGATAAATTTTTCGATTTTCTCACCTTTAATGAGTCCGCCTTTCCAGACCTTCCAGTCATAGTCAATAACAGCATCCTTTTCCATCTTCATGGCAATTCCCTGCAGTTCGAAGGCGCTCTTGCCGGAAGCGTATAAACTACCCACCAGACTGCCGGCGCTAGTTCCCACCACCATGTGTATGGGAATCTTCTGGGCTTCCAGAACCTTCAGCACACCGATATGAGCAAAGCCCTTGGACCCTCCGCCGCCCAGGACAACAGCAATCGTGGCTGGCTTGGGAGGAACAGGCGGCACAGTGGCGCAGGCAGAAAACATTAAAACAGAAAATATTATCAGCAGGAATATTTTAAATTTTTCACCGTTCCATGAATAATTTATTTTCCTACGCATATCCTTTATCCTTTCAGCCGGAAGCGCATAATATTTTATAAGACATTGCTCATTTATTGGTTAACTGTACCGTGACCGGTTAAATTATATCTTCATTCCTGAAATGCCAGAATAGCACTGCACCGAAAACAAAACAATATATAATGATATTGATTAGAGGATAGACTTGCATGAATTCCAAGATTCCTTCACCGTTAATAAACGAGGATGCGAAATGTTGCGTACCGGAAAGTTTCGGCCATAAATAATAAACAATATTCCAGCCGGTTAAGTCTGAATGCGGACCCTGTTGCCGCATCATCGCCTGGGCCATGGGACTATGGCTTATAGCAAATACTCCGTCAGCCACAAAACTAATTATACTTATGCCCATAACACAAAGAAAAGCGGCTATGTCGGGCATTATCAGCGACAAAAGGAGCACGGCAATAACCACAAAGAGCAGATTGAAGGAACACAGCATAGAGGCGGCAAGGTAGCCGGGCATGACAACATTCAACTTTATAAAGACGGTCAGAAATATAATCGCGTGGAGAATAAACATGAAGAAGGACGACAACGCCCAAAGCCCCAGTATCTTGCCTGTAACATACTGCTTGCGGGTTATCGGTTTGGAAAATATACAGGATTGCATTCCTTCATCACGGTCGCGCTTAAAAACACGCATGGAAAGCAGAGCCGCTATGAGCATCACGACAACAGCAATAATATGAAAGGTTATTTTCGACACTGTCCCCACAAGTGCCGCGGCTTCAAGCTCCTGGCCGTTAACCATGTAATTGCCTTGATAACAACCGCGAATAAGAAAAACAAAAATAACGGATATAACAAACATGACGATAAAGCTCCTCTGACTAACCTCATCGGCAATGGTATATTTCGCAATATTAATAATGGAGGAAAGCTCTTTCGGCATCTTCATGTCAACCTTTCACATATCGGACAAACACATCTTCCAGCGTGTCACCTTCTTTGACCAGAGCGGATATTTTATCCTTCACTAAAAGCCTGCCACGATTGATGATTGCGGCGTTATCGCATATTTTCTCCACCTCCGAAAGCAGGTGCGAATTCAGAAAGATTGTCATCCCCTGATTTTTAAGTGATTCTAAAAGCTGGCGTATTTCTCTGATCCCGATGGGATCAAGGCCGGATGTGGGTTCGTCGAGAATCAACAGTTTAGGATTTCCCACAAGCGCTGCGCCGAGTCCAAACCTTTGAATCATGCCCTTGGAATAGGTTCCCGCTTTGGTGTGTTCCCTGCCCTGCATGCCGATACTCTCGACGATGCGCCGGCATTGCTCCAGCGCGTCGGATCGGCTCATATCCAATAATGCCGCGCAACGCTGCAGATACTGCCATCCGGAAAGATATGGAGGAATATGATAGTTCTCCGCCAGATAACCAACTGCGGCACGGCTGGCGGCATTTGTACTTGGTAGACCGTTAACCGATAAGTTTCCCGATGTCGTCCGGGTGAAGTCAAGAAGCATCTTGACTATTGTCGTCTTTCCCGCGCCGTTGGGTCCCAGAAGAGCGAAATACTCCCCTGCTTTGACAGAAAAAGTAACATTGTCAACGGCGGCAAGAGAACCATACATTTTTGTCGCGGCGTTTAATTCAATCATGTGAGAAGTATATTTACCCCTGTCTTTTATGTCAATAAAATAGTGGAGTACTTTCCGGCAGTGGCCTGATGATCCTTATAATAACGCAACATCACGCTAGCTAATGAGCCCCAAGCTTTAATGAGACTCCAATATAACAAGTAAAGCGCAGTCAGATTGGTAAGTCGAATTATCCCGCAAAGCAGAGGAACAGCCTGCCCAATAAATGACACGTGACCTTCAGGTTATCGGGTAGAAGCAACCATGCCTCCTGCCGGAAACGGGAAATTCCAAGTCGCTAGTTTAACCATAAAAAGTAAGAAGTGTCTTCGTTTTATGTGCTTCTCTTACAACTCGTCAAAGAAGATAAAACCATAAATTAACAATTACTTGTGAGACTATTCATAAAAAAGGCAGAGTCATTGCTGACCCTGCCTTTAATTACTGCTCTGTTATTCAAAACGAACTCTGTTGAATTTTACGGCCAATACCTCACAAGGGCAAAGTCTTCGCCTGACTCTCCTACTGCAACAATCTTTCCATCTGGTTGGATGGCAACGCCATTGGCTATATCCTTCAGATCTGTAGCCCCGATATTGGTTACAACTACGCCTGGTATAGTGCCTGTTGAATTAAAGGATGTTGTATCAAGAGCGCCGCTGGTAGTGTAACGCGCAATGGCAAAATCCTCATGGTTGCCGGCACCGGTGTTCTTTGAATACCCTGCCGCAACTATCTTTTGGTCTGACTGAATGGCAATGCTATTGGCTATTGATTTTTCTGTACCGATTGCGGTTGTAACTACGCCGTCTCCATCAAAGTCCGTATCAAGAGAACCATCGGTATTATACCTCGCAAGGGCAAACGCATTGTCTGACTCTCCCGCCACAACAATCTTTTGATCTGTCTGAATGGCAACGCCATGAGCTATATCTTTCAGGTCTGTAGCCCCGATATTGGTTACAACTACGCCTGGTATAGTACCTGTTGAATTAAAGGATGTTGTATCAAGAGCGCCGCTGGTAGTGTAACGCGCAACGGCAAAATCCTCATGGTTGCCGGCGCCGGCGTTCTTTGAATACCCTGCCGCAACTATCTTTCCATCTGACTGTATGGCAACACTATTGGCTATAGACTTATCAGTCCCGATGGGAGTTATAACTACGCCGAGAGTACCAAAGGTTGTATCAAGAGAACCATCGGTATTATACCTCGCAAGGGCAAACGCATTGTCCGATTCTCCCGCAACAACAATCTTTCCATCTGACTGGACGGCAACACCATTGGCTATATCCTTTGTACCGATTGCGGTTGTAACTGCGCCTGGTAAATCACCGGTTGGATTAAAGTATGTTGCATCAAGAGTGCCGGAGAATGAAACAGTTACCGTATATATTGCTGTTGAGGCATCAGCCGCTGTCACTGTATAATCCACAGGTAATGAAAAGTTTTGTGCGCCTGCAGGGCTTATACTTGCTCCCGTGTGGGTAATTGCCGGGGTTATTGACGTTAAATCTGTGCCGATGGGCACACCTACCGTTATTGTTTTCCCCGTTTCATTAATAAACCCGTTAAATCCGTTCAGGGAAAATGCCGTAATAGCTTTTGCTGATGATAATGGTGCGGGACTACTACTGCTACTACTGCAACCCGTGATAACCATAATCAAGACAGCCACCAACAATATAAATATTTTTTTCATTGCTCCCTCCTTTCGCAAATAAAATTTTTTCGTATCAGCTTTGTGTAAATTTTACATAAAATGGTCTTTTATGTCAATCACATAGTGAATCGCCCGGATGGTCCCTATACTAACAGTATATTCAGCGAGTTAATGAGACCCAATCTCAAAAACAAAGTGCATAACCGGAATAAACGAAAGGTCACCATGGGGTCATTTGTGACTGAAGCTTTCTGGTCGAATTATCCCGCAAAGCAGAGGAACAGCCTGCCCAATAAATGATCGGGGAGAAGCAACCATGCCCCCTGCCGGAAACGGGAAATTCCAAGTCGCGGGATTGACCACACAATGTGAGACACAGTGTAGATGTTTGTCGTTGGGAGTTAATCGTTTTTATTTCCTATTTAAATGTTGAGTAAATTGGAGAAATAAACAAAACAGTCTTACAGGAAGAAATAATCTGAATGCCAAAAATACTGATTTGCCGCGACCGTTATTTTTAAGTTATAGATATTTTATTTTTCAGCTTCTTCGTTTATTTTATTTGCCGTATCTTCATTTATTTTATTTACTGCGTCTTCGGCGGCCTGATTGGCTCGGTTCACGGCGTCACTAGCCCTCTGTGCTTTTTCAATAGCCGGCTTGGCCTGTTCCGCGCCCTGCATCATTACTGTGGCCATCGGCTTGGAAAAGTACTTTGCCCACCAAAGCACGGCAATTATAATCAGCACAATTATCACAAACAAAACCAGATTTGAAATGCCTTTTTTATTGTTCATCTTTTAAGTCCTCCATCGTTATGATGTTAGTTATACAAGAGAGTTCTTAATCCACGCGGATGACGACGGCATCACCCTGAGCCAGGCCGCCGCAGATGCCAGCAACTCCGCAGCCGCCGCCGCGGCGCTTAAGTTCGTACATCATGGTCATCAAGATGCGTCCGCCGCTGGCGCCCACCGGATGGCCGATGGCGATGGCCCCGCCGTTAGGGTTGGTCTTTTTAAGCATCTCCCGCCATCTGGTTTCGTCGCCGCCGGCCAGCATCTTGGTTGATATCAAGGTGACGGCCGCGAACGCTTCGTTAATTTCTATTATTTTCATATCGTCTATGGTAAGCGACGCGCGGTTAAGTGCCTTGCCGATGACGGTTGCCGGCAGTTCGGCCATACGTCTGGGCTCGCCCGCACCGCTGGCCATAGCTAAAATTGTTGCCAGAGGTTTGATGCCCAGTTTTTGGGCTTTGGCACGGCGCATGATAATTACGGCTGTTGCTCCGGCATCCAGGCCTGGAGCATTGCCCGCGGTCACGGTAGGACTGCCGTAAATGGTCTTTAATTTAGCCAGCGCTTCGATTGTGGTATCAGGCCGGGGAAGTTCATCCTTGCTGAACATAACCGGCGCGCCCTTCTTGGAAGGCAGTTCCACGCTCACCAATTCATCGTTGAATCTTCCGGCCTTATCGGCCGCGGCCCATTTCTGGTGTGAACTCAGAGCCCACGCGTCCTGCTCCTCGCGCGAAATGCCGTGCTCAATAGCGATCTCACCGGCATCACTTCCCAGCGGAGTATACTCGCGGTATGTTATGGGATTGAGATAATCCTGAATCAACAGCGGTTTCATTCCCACGCCCCAGCGATGACCATTGATTAAGAGCGGTGTGTTGCTCATATTCTCCGCTCCCACAGCCATGCAGGCATCGGCTTCGGAAAGTAAAATAGCCCGGCGCCCCAATTGCACCGCGCACAACGACGAACAGCAGGCCCTGTCCAGAGTAAGTGATACCAGCGTATTCGGCAAACCCGCGCGTAAGATAGCTTGACGTGCGTTAACATTATCATACAGGGCTGCTTCCGCCTGATCGCACATGCCGTAATAAACCTCATCAATGTCTTCGCCTTGGAGACCAGCCCGCTTCAAGCTTTCCTTGATTACTATCACGCCCAGGTCTGTGCTGTGTACTTCCTTGAGCGCGCCGCCGAATTTGCTAAAAGGAGTGCGAACCCCGCTGACAATGACTATATCGTCTTTATTGCTCATAACAAACAGTCTCCTTAATCGTGTATTGAAAAATATTACTTTTTATTATAGGAATGAAAATATAAATGGTGTCAATTAATTATTCTTATAAATTAAGGAGTAAGACGCAACATGTCGCAAATATATCAATATAGATTAACTGTTCCTAAAGAAGCGGAGGATGTTAACGGCCACGTAAACAATATTGAGTATTTACGCTGGATGCAAGACGCCGCCATTCTTCATTCAGACAGTCAGGGATGCACAAAAGCCACGATGGACGTCGGCGCGACTTGGGTTGTCCGGATGCATCACATCGAATACTTACGTCCCGCGTTCGCCGGTGAAGAAATTATTGTTTTAACGTGGGTGGCCGACTTCCGCCGGGTGCAATCTCTCCGCAAATACAGAATTATCCGCGTTAAAGATAATGTTGTTCTTGTCGAAGGCGAGACCGATTGGGTTTTCGTTGCGGTCAAAACCGGCCGTCTGCGCTCAATACCAAAAAATGTTATGGCCGCTTTCGAAATGCTGCCCAAAGAAAAAGAACAGGAAATTTTTAAGCATATAAAATATTGTTAAGTGCTCAAGAAATAATTCTTAATTTGCAGGATAAAATAAACATAATATTTTCAATTAAAAACACTTCATTTCACCTGTATTTTCACTTGACACGCAATCGCACATTTTCTATTATTTATTAAAATAATTTCTTTATCTTAAGATGGAGTCACTTTTTTTATCGGGAGGAAATAATGCCGGATACAGAAATACAGCTAAAAGCCATGGATGTGCTTGTACTTATGCACACGGCAATAAAGAATATGCAGCTATATCCGCCTGCCAGCCCCACGATTACCAGCTCCATCGAAAAGCTTTATATTCAGTTTCTGGATTTTTTTAAAAAGGAGGCTCCTTTTGTTTTCGCGGAATCAGAAAGGAAAGCGCTGCTGCGCGGGAAACTTCTGAGCCAGAAAGAACAGGAAGCCATTCATGTTGCTTCTCTGTTGGATATACTTCTCAATTTAGGCGTCAAAGGCATTTTTTTCGATAAAGGTTTGGAAAAGGAAGAACTCAATACTTTCATAAAACTTATCGCGAAAAGATCGGAAGTTATCTTCGATGAGGGCGGACTGCCCGATCTTATGGCTAAAAATAAAATTATTCATATTTATCTGGATAAAAAAGTATATGTTGCAATGGGTAATGATCAGAAAGTAATCTCACAATTTAATATTAACGATGACCAGATTGCTAATTTCCTGATGAACACTCATCCCGAACTAGGGAGAGATTCCGAAAAACTTAAAGAGATGACAAAAGATCCGGAATGGTTGTTGCGGACATTTCATGCCGGATTATCCCAATTGATGTCGCAAAAGGAAAAATTATCAGACTTTCAGTTTTCTAATAATTTACAGAGTATGCTTTTTATTCTGGATAAGGTTTCCTCTACTCTCAACAATAAGGACAGAAATAAAATATCGCAGAATATCGGAAAGGCAATTGTCTCTAATGACATCGCAAGAAATCTGACTGTTCAGAATATGGAAGAGCTTTTCGGCGGAATGCTGCTGGAATCTATTACCGGTATTCCGAATATGAAGGAATATCTTACTTCAGCGGCTGACTTATCCGAAAAAGACCAAAAACCTGAAAGCGCTTCTATACTAGAGAGGCCTATTGGCAGCTTGGTTGAAGACCTGTTCAATGAAAATGCAGACATACGTATTCAAGCTTCCAATGCTCTGGCCAAAATAATTGATTCTTTTTCTCCCGACCAACAAATCGCTCTGCTCAAAAGGTTATCCGGACGTCTGGTTGAGTGGATAAAACTGGAAACATTTGTAACGCCTTCTTACAAAGAAATATGTTTCCACTTGCAGACACTTATTCAAGACTTTATCAATCAGGAAAGTTTTGCCGAAACAGTTCCGATTATGGACGTTTTCAGCAACATTAATACAGGAGCGCTGAAAAAAAATGATAAAGTGCGTGAGGTATCTTTGGATGTCCTCCAAAATCTGGCCTCCGAGGATAACATTAACACGCTTTTTAAAGAACTAAATACAAACCAAAAAGATAAACGCACTGAAGCAGGACAAATACTGGCCGGATTCGACGAAATAATTTTGAGCAAATTACTCGATTTTGTCCGGGATATAACCGACAGTGATGAACGTGTACGCGTTATCCATCTTGTTCTCCGTATGGGACACAGGGCAATCCCGGTCATCAAGAACCGGATTAACAGCAGCGCTCCATGGTATTACTTGCGTAATCTGGCCTATATTCTCGGTCATATTGGCAATGAAACGAACACTTATGTACTCCAGCCTCTCTTGCTTCACAAAAACGACAAGGTCCGTATGGAAGCTTTAAAAAGCATTTATCATACAGGAGGCAATCAAAGAGGACCGTTGCTATTGTCTGTTCTGCCTAAGGCGGATGATGAATTAAGATTTAACATAATTGAAATGCTCGGTAAATTGAAATACGCCAACGCGGTGCCTAATCTACTTGATATACTGAAGAACAAATCCTTGATGTCTAAGGATGAACACATAGCTTTACAGGAAAAAGTTTGCGATGCGCTTGGAGCTATCGGGTCACCTGAAGCTATACCACCGCTTTCAGAAATTGCCGAATCAAAATCATTCTTAGGAATCGGGTCGTATCCGGTAAGAATAAAATACGCAGCAAAGAGAGCGCTGGATTCCATAAAAAGAAAACAGAGTTAGTCCGGTATTGCCGAAAACTGTTTCCAGTGCTGAAGCTGTTAAATATTTTACCTTTCTTGCAACGCTGAATTTATTATTTTATTGATTCCGCGGGCGGCCGCTTCAGGAGTGGAAGCCGCGCAAATCGCGGACACAACGGCAACGCAATCAGCTCCGGCCTTCACAACTTCTCTTACATTGGATTCATTAATCCCGCCTATCGCGACCAAAGGATGCCTGCTGAAAGCTTTGATTTTTACAAGACCTTCCAGACCCCATGCGCCTTTCGTGTCCGATTTTGTCGGCGTAGCGAAAACCGGACTGACACCGATATAATTTACATCGAGTTTCCGGCTTGTCTCGACATCTTTCCACGTTTCCACCGAAAGGCCTATTATTGCTTTTGGCCCCATAAGTTTTCGAACAATTTCATAGGGCATATCTTCCTGTCCGATATGAACGCCTTGGGCGCCGCAGGCCAGAGCCACATCAACGCGGTCATTTATTATCAACGGGACCTTATACGGCTCTAAAAGTTTTTTAATTCTTCTTGCTTCTTCCACAAAAAAACGCGTGGAGATTTCTTTCTCGCGCAGTTGCACATAAGACGCGCCGCCTTTGACCGCCTGAATAACAACTTCTTCCAGCGGTCTTCTTCCGCACAAACCGCGATCAGTAACTAAATACAGGCCGCGCATAACTAATCCTCAACTTTTAAAAGCCTGCTGATATCATCTTCAGACATGAGATAAAGATAATCAAGAAAATGAATCTGGAGACTTCCCGGTCCGGCGGCAGTTTTTGCGGCCATTTCTCCGGCAATACCCATCACCGCCATAGCATTGACTGCTGCGGCAAAAGGCGCTTTTTCCACCGCGGCAAAGGCGCCGCATAAAGCGGATGCCGTACAGCCTAATCCCGTGACTCTGGACATCAATTGATGACCATTTTTGATCTTCATAATTTTTTCTTTATCAATAATGTAATCAGTCGCCCCGCTGATGCAGACGACGCATTTATGAGTTTCACTTAATCTCCTCGCTATCTCAATCGCCGCATCCGCAGAGGCGGCGCTGTCCACTCCTTTTGTTCTTGCTTTGTCATCATAAAGGGCCATAATCTCCGAAGCGTTCCCCCGAATAATAGCAGGCGGCTCATTATTAATCAGTTCTCGCGCGGTCTTTGTCCGGTAAGTGGTCGCCCCCGCACCAACCGGATCTAAAATAACGGGGATTCCTTTCTTTCGAGCCTGTCGGGCGGCCCTAAACATCGAATTTATCCAGTGTTCGCTTAATGTTCCTATGTTGATTACCAGAGCCGAAGCGATATTAACCATCTCCTCGACTTCTTCTTCAGCGTGCGCCATGACCGGAGACGCCCCGATTGCAAGCAGGGCGTTGGCCGTGCTATTCATAACCACGTAATTAGTAATGTTATGCACAACTGGCGATTCGCGACGAATCGCTTCTATTGATTTATAAATTTCCGCTGCTGTTATCTTCATGATTCTTCACCTCTTATATTTTTTTTATTTATCAATATAATCAAATTTCGTCAACTCGCTTTAAATAATCTATGACCATTTTTCTTGACTATGGTTATTTATTAATTATATTATTTCACAGTTACTTTTATATTTTCATTTTTTGAAGCGTTGAATTTTGAACTTATGAAGCTAAAAATATCCGTCCTCATTCTCTGTTCACTTTTTTTAATCACCTTTACTGAAAGGGCCGCGAAAGCAGAGGAAAATCAAGCCAGCCAGTTTCATTCTTACCTACGGCAGGGAATTGACAAGGCTTTTAATCTGGAACCTGCCGGCGCCGACGCCTTTATAAAAAAGGCGGTGGAAATTGAACCGGAAAACCCCGCCGGATACGCTTTCATGGCTATGCTCCATTTGTTTTTCTATGAAACGAGCTTTGAGCAGAAGGATAGAGACGCGAATCAGGAAGCCTTGCTTCGCTATGTCAAAGAAACGATCGCCAGGGGAGAAAAAAAAATTAAGAATAATCCTCAGGACAGTAATGCTTACTTTGCCATGGCGCTGGCGAAAATCGCCAAAATTCAGTGGGCTATTCATCAAAAACGTTATTTCATTATAGCGCAGGAGACATCTAATATCTGGGATTATCTGGAAAAAGCGAAGGGAGAAAACGGAAATCCAAAAAAATATGATACTTATTTCCTCACGGGCATTCTTCATTACCATCTCACCCAGCTCTCCGGCTTTATCCGCTTCTTGTCTTCGACCTTTATTACTTCCGGCAACAGTCAAAAAGGACTTCAGGAATTGGAACTGGCGGCACAAAAAGGAGACCTGTTGAAAGAACTGGCGCAAGCCGAACTTTCTTCGGCTTATTTAAATTTTGAAAAACAACCGGCAAAAGCCCTCCCTCTTGTCCAGGATTTAAACAAAAGATTTCCCAACAATTATAATTTTTCGTTCGTTCTGGGAAATACCCTTGCCGACCTTCATCAATTCGAAGAATCTTCTGGTATCGCCCGGGATATTGAGAAAAATATTCAGGCAGGAACTTCCTCTTTTGTTCCCCAGCTCCAACCCCGTTATAATCAATTAATGGGAAGAATCCTTTTCAATAAGGGCGAATATGACCGTTCTAATGAATATTTTCAAAATATCCTGAAAGATACATCGTTTTATAATGCCCGGACTCGAGTATGGGCTTTTGTGCGTTTAGGAATGATCCACGACATTCGCAAAGAAAGAAAACAGGCCGAAGAGTTTTATTTAAAGGCATTGGAAGTGGAAGGCGGAGAAGGCGCCGCCAGAATAGAAGCGAAGCAATATCTGAAAATTCCCTACGCGCCCGCTCAAACAAAATCTCCATAATTTGGTGAAAACCGGCGAGGTGATTCACTTTCTTCGGACAAGATTTCCTTGACATACAAAACCGAGTTTCTTATATTTAAGCCATGAAAATCAATCAGTCAGATCCGATAAGTAAAACACCCGCCAAAGATTGCGCAGAGACAGTGACTTCAAGTGACGCTACGATCCTCGATGTATCCGGCATGATTTCCGCAGCTACGGGAAAACCGCGAAAGGCCGCTAAACAAAGCAGACTCTGTTTAGAGCTAGTTGCATTTCGCTCTCTTTTCGAAAAATTGGCTTGTGTTAATCAGGAAGATTTCACGTGGACATGGGACCACGAAACCTATACATTTCTTATTCAGGCACAAAACAATGTGATTCAACAATACGTCAACATTCTGACGCATGAATTGGGAGAAGCTCTTTGTCTGCATTTGAAGCGCGCCACAATTATAGTTGATCTGAGACCATGGAAAACAAATCCAAACAAGACGAGCCTGAGAATTGGATTCGAGGGAAGCCATATTCCTGCTGAACTTCAAGGACATACCGGACTGGAGGGTCTTATAAAGCTTCATTTTATTTCACGCGAGGGTGATTCTCTTAAAATTAAAAAGGCGCTGAATGATTTCAAGCGCATGTGCGCCAGGATTGACTCATTATTAGAAAGAAAGAGCGAGTGGATGTGGGAAAGACACTGGAGACCGGATGGATTGGCTTTCGCTGTCGTGCGCGCATATACATGGTTCAACAAATATGTTCTCGTAGAAAAAGAAATTGAACTTTTTAATAATTCTCCGGCAATCCAGGAAGCCGGTTTGCGAATCGAACTTTCCACATACAATCGCGGAACTTCTTTCAATGTGCGGATAGCTCTGGATGGTTTACCGAACAATCTGCGGACAGGCACCAATATTCTGGACGTATTTGACACTCATTTCTCCGGCTTAATAAGCTAAGCCAATTTCCATTTTATGAAAAAATATGTAATCCTTATACTATCCGTGTTGATTCAAATCTGCCTGGGAATTGGTTATTCCTGGAGTACTTTTGTTCCCGCGTTAAAACAGGACTTCGGACTTACCATTACCCAGACACAGACTATTTTCGGTACCGGCTCGCTTATAGTCACGCTGTGTATTTTTGCCGGAGGCCGCATTCAGGATCGTCTGGGGCCACGAATTCCTGTTTTGGTCGGCGGCATTATCTTCAGCAGCAGTTATATATTGGCCGGATATTCCAGCGGATCATATCATGCCCTGCTTTTCCTTATCGGCTTTTGCGCCGCCATCGGCGTGGGAATATCTTATATCTGCCCCATCGTCTGTGCGGTCAAATGGTTTCCCCGGCATAAAAGTCTGGCCGCCGGCATTGTCGTTGCCGGATATGGTGGAAGCCCCATTATTGTCTCCCTGATCGGCGAATATCTGTTATCTCATCAAATGACTGTGCTGGATATTTTCAAATACATGGGATTAGTCTTTCTGATAATTGTCACTATCGCCGCCATGTTTTTACAAAACCCGCCTCAGGAAGAAGATTATAAACCCATTGCCGCTGATATTAAAACAACCGACCTTCTTAAAGACCGCAATTTCTGGGGTCTCTTGTGCGGCATGTTCCCCTGTCTTTGCATAGGATTAATGACTATCGGAAATATCAAACCATTCGGCCTCTCTTTAAATCTGAGTTTGATGGTTACCGGAACCGCTGTAAGCGCTCTGGCGTTTTTCAACGCTATCGGCAGAATCGGCTGGGGAATCATCGGCGGATTTTTGGAAGGAAAGAAAGCTATACTCCTATCGCTGATCAGCACCGCTATGGTCTGCCTTGCCGCGGCTTTCGCGGTTAAAGATGACCTGACTTTTTTTCTCTTTGTAGTGTTTGCCGGCATTAACTATGGCGCCTGCATGGTTCTTTATGCCGCCGAAATTGCCAACCATTACGGAACAGAAAAAATGGGAACAATATATTCCACCCTTTTCCTCTCCAACGGAGTTGCCGGTTTTTTGGCGCCGCCTCTGGCCGGAAGAATCTTTGACAATACCGGCTCCTACTCGCACGCCTTTCTGATTTTCGGTTCTCTGGCTTTCATTTCGATATTTCTATTTTACTTTATTTATCAACCGGCAAAATTGAATAATGAACAGAACCGAGACTCAGGCGGGTGTGATATGGAAAGAGAGTAGCGAATTGGATATAACTTTTTAACAACTTATTTTTTAACTGTCATTTGATACTCAAATATATTATCATACGACCTCATTAAATAGCACAGGAGGTGTTATTATGGCCAACCTAATCAGATGCAAAGCTTGTGGTTATGTAACTAAAGAAGGCCGGATAAAAGATGTATGTCCGGCATGCGGAGTGCCGGCTAAAATGTTTGAGCCTTATACAGACCCTTTATCGGAAAAGAGACGCAAAATTATTGATCTGCATACACATCCCATTATTGTGCATTTTCCCCAGGCTTTCTCCTTGACACTTTTTATCCTGGCAGTTTTATATTTTATTGCTCCATTTCAGATTAAAGATGCTCTTTTTTACACTATGAAAGTTTTATCATTTTTTCTGCCTTTCTTCGTTGTTTTATCTTTTTTAACCGGACTACTTGATGGGAAAACAAGATTCAGAAAAGTCACGACACCATTTTTGAAAAAGAAAATTATAATCGGTTTTATTTTCTTTATCACATCCATCGCCCTTGCCGCCTTAGCCTTTACAAAACAATTCCCTTCAACTCCGACGTTGGAATATTTCACCCTTCTGACAATAATTGCCGCGGGATGTACTGTTTTGTTGGGCTTTATCGGAGGCAGACTGGCGGAGGCAAAATTCCCCGGCTGATTTTTCCTGATAATACCTGAGCGTTTGATTCTTAACAAGAAACAGCGCTTTGATCGGAAGCGCATTTCCTTTAGGAGAGCGCATAATAAATAGAACTTTACAGTGCCGAGAATTTTCGCCAACATGGCGGAAATTCCTATAGAATTGAAACTAAATTTTTAAGGAGGGTTACTATGAAAAGAACATCCGTAATTTCAACATTAGTTTTTAGCGTGTTGTTATTTGTTTCAATGATTTTTTGTTTCTATCCTCAAGTTTCTTATGCCGACGCGCCGCAGGATGTAACCATCGCATACGATTCCGGCGCGCAAACTTTGGCGGTAACAATTACGCACAAATCTGCATTACCCGGTTTTCATCACATTAAAACTGTTGAGATCAAGAAAAATTCCGCCACGGTCAGCAAAAATAATTATGATTCACAACCCAAAGAAGTGCCTTTTGTCTATACCTATAAAGTGTCCGCCGTACCAGGGGATAAACTGGAAGTCACGGCCACATGCAACATGTCCGGAAGTAAAACAGCTACCATGACAGTATCCAAGACAACGGAAAAATATTAATTTAAAATAATATTCGACATGTCAACTTGGTGTTGCCGCGCTTTGATGGAGAATGGGATTAGCCCATGCAGGAAAATAACTGGGACATATTAATCACAGGCGGAACGCTTTTGACTTTGTCAGCCGGAATGGAAATCATCGAAGATTCCTTCATCGGCATTAAAGAAGATGTTATTGTCGCGGTTGGCCAGAATAAAGACAGGGAAAGCGCCGCCTTTCAGGCCAAAGAAACGATAGACGCTTACGGCTGTATCGTCATGCCCGGATTGGTCAATACGCTTACGCATCTGCCGATGGTCTGTTTCCGTGGAATGGCCGATGATCTGCCGTTAATGAGATGGCTAAACGATTATATTTTCCCGGCGGAAGCACGCTTCGTCAATAAGAAAATGGTTTACGACGGAGCCACGCTCGCCATGGCGGAAATGATTCTCTCCGGCACGACAACTTTTTGCGACGGCTATTTCTTTGAAGACGCCATCGCTCAAGCTCTCAGCACCGCCGGCATGAGGGCTGTTGTCTCGCAGGGGTTCGCTGATTTTATCATGCCGGACAAACCCGGCTTCGAAAAAGCTATGGCATCGGCTCAGCGTTTTGTGGCACGCTGGCAGTCTCATACGCCGATGATTACACCGGCGTATTTCTGTCATTCACCATATACCTGTTCTCCGGCAACACTTGTCCGCGTAAAGGAAGACGCCCGTGAAGCTGGCATTTTATACCTGACGCATCTGCTCGAAAATAAAGACGAGACGAACACCATCTTGAATCGTTATGGCAAGAGACCTGTGCGGCATCTGCTGGAATTGGGAGTTCTGGACGAACAGACTGTCGCTGTTCACTGCAACTGGCTGAGCAAAGAAGATATTGCTGTTTTTGCCGATCTGGGAGTGAAGGTTTCGCATAACCCTGAAAGCTCGATGAAGCTGGCGGCGGGTATTGCCCCTGTTCCCGAAATGTTACAGAGCGGTATAATTGTAGGAATCGGAACTGACGGATGCGCCAGCAACAACGATCTCGATATGTTTAGAGAAATGGACACAACAGCAAAGGTCCATAAAGTAACTTCTCTTGATCCCACAGTTATGAAAGCGGAAACAGTTTGTCAAATGGCTACCGTCGGCGGAGCAAAAGTACTGGGGCTGGATAAATTGATTGGTTCTATCGAAACAGGAAAAAAAGCAGACATCATCTTAGTAGATATGAATCAACCGCACCTTACCCCGCTTTATAACTGCTATTCTCAGCTTGTTTATGCCGCGCGCGGAGCGGACGTAAAAACCAGCATTATCAATGGCAGGGTTGTAATGAAAGACCGGCAACTGCGTACAATTGATCTTCATGCCGCCATGAAAAATGTGCGCGCTGTTGCCGCCGATATAATTGCCCGCTGCGCGGGATAATTCGACCTGCAAGCTTCAGCGCACTCTGTTTCTGAAGCTTGGGTCTCATTACAACTTACCAATTCTGATGCGCCTATAGTGACCCCATGGTGACCTTTAGGTTATTTAGGTTATTCGCTTTCAGAATTGTGGTTTCACAAACAATTTTAAATACTTTCCATAACCTTCTTTTTCCAGATCCTCTTTAGGAATAAACCGCATCGCTGCCGAGTTCATGCAATAGCGCAAACCTGTCGGTGACGGGCCATCAGGAAATACGTGCCCTAAATGAGAATTAGATCCTTTGCTTTTGACTTCCGTACGGGATGTAAAAAGGCTTCGATCTTCTTTCTCAACGATATTTCCGGGCTCCAGCGGCTTGGTGTAGCTGGGCCAGCCGGTACCGGAATCGTATTTATCCAAAGAACTGAAGAGAGGTTCACCGGAAACAATATCCACGTAGATACCTTCTTTTTTGTTATTCCAATACTCATTATTAAATGGTTGCTCTGTTCCGCATTGTTGCGTTACTTCATATTGAATCGGGGAAAGTCTTTTCTTCAGAGTCGCATCATCCGGTTTAGGTTTATTTGATTTTATCGGACATATGGGCGGAAGTCCTTTATCGTCTCCCCATAATTTCTTTACGGTTCGATCACGGCCAGACCCTAAACGGTAAGCATTATAACGCACCGGATTTTTGGCGTCATAGTTCTGATGATAATCTTCTGCGGGATAAAATTTAGTCAATTTAATCAAATTTGTGGCAATGGGTTTGCCGAGTTTGCCTGATTTTTCCAACGCCTGTTTCGATTTTTCGGCAATCTTCCTTTGTGCTTCATCTGAATAAAATATGGCGCTGCGATATTGAGGACCACGGTCGACAAACTGCCCGCCTCCATCCGTAGGATCAATATGGCGCCAGAAATAATTTAAAAGCTGTTCATAAGTGATTTTTTCCGGATCATAATAAACCTGTATCGCTTCAATGTAACCCATTTCAGAATATGATTCATAGGTAGGGTTTTCACCTTTCCCCCCTGTATAACCGGATACAACTTTTAATACACCAGGTAATTTTTCAAAATCCGATTTAACACACCAAAAGCACCCTCCGGCCAGTGTGGCAATATTTTCAGATATTATTTCATTTTTATTAGCCATCTTGTTTTCCCTTTCTGTTTGTCCTGTACTGCCGTTTTGACAACCAAATACAAAACTTAACATTATTATATACATGAATATTTTTCTCATTATTTGCCTCTTTTCATAGTTATTATATAAATAGTAACTATGATCTGCTGATTGTCAAATAGGGCCAAAGATATATTATCGCTGACATCAATGATAAAAACAGCTATCCATCCTTTGGATATTTCGGATAAAATATCATTGACACACAAATCAATATTCCCTATATTCTCAACGTTGCAGACAAGGATTATTCAGTGGAGCCCCTCCGGCAGGAGCCGGAGGCTCCTTTCCAAAACGCGACATCCCGCGATTGGCAGAAAGCATTCAACCCCTAGCGGGAGCTGGGGGCTTTCTGCAGCGGGGTAAATTTATTCTGAAAATATGCTGACAAGTGACTTTCAAAACTGCCTTGAGATTCATGCCCATTACTTGAAAGGTTGATTTTATGAATATTATTGTTTCCGGATCAATGGCCTATGACAGGATTATGGACTTCCCCGGACATTTTTCCGATCATATCTTGCCCGATAAAATTCACGTGCTCAACGTTTGTTTTCAGGTGAACGGCATGAAGGAAAAATACGGCGGCACGGCTGGAAATATCGCCTACGCGTTAAAGCTGATGGGCGAAAATCCTCTCATCTGCGCCACTATCGGCCATGATTACCAAAAGTATTTCAAATGGCTTACGAAAAACGGAATATCAACGGAAGGCATCAAAATAATAGCTGACGAATTCACAGCAGGTGCCTACATTACCACCGACCGCGCCGATAACCAGATTACAGGATTCAATCCCGGAGCAATGAAATATCAATCTACATTAGACTTCGATAAACTCGATCCTAAAAAAACCATCGTTATCGTTTCTCCCGGCAATTTCGAGGACATGGTTAATTACCCGCGCTCCTGCAAAGCCAAAGGAATAGACTATATTCTTGATCCCGGGCAGTCTCTACCCTTGTGGGATAAAAAAGACCTGATTCAATCCATAGAAGGATGCCGGATACTGATCGTTAATGATTACGAATTGAGCCTGATCATCAGCAAAACAGGACTGGATAAAAAGACCTTGTTGGGAATGACCGAAACAATCATCACCACTCTGGGAGAGTTGGGTTCGCAAGTTTCCACACGCGAGCGCGAAATCGCCATTCCCGCTTTCAAAGTGAAGAAGGTGGTGGACCCTACAGGAGCCGGAGACTCCTACCGAGGCGGCCTGATAAGCGGTTTGGTTCACGGAAAAGATATAGAACAGTGCGCGCGGATGGGAAGCATCTGCGCTTCTTTTGCTGTGGAGAGTTACGGAACTCAGGAATACAGCTTCACTGCCGAAGAATTTAACGAGAGACTCAACGGATGATGGAAATAACTGTCGTCATTTGGAATAACGATACCGTTTAGTATTTATCCAGGAGGAGAAGTATCTGATGAGCAGGCAAGCATATGCGATTTTTTCCGAAGGAACGATTGGGCGTCTCAAAGTCAAGAACCGTCTCGTGCGCGCGGCCACGAACGAATCGGCCATGACCAAAGACGGTCATATAACCGAAAAGATGCTCACTCTTTATAAGGATCTGGCGCAAGGCGGGGTGGGAACGATCATCACCGGTCATATGGCCGTTGAACTCCGGGGAAAGGGTATGCCCAGGCAATCCTGCATTTATGACGATGGTTTTATCGAAGAAATCGCCAAGATCGCGGATACAATACATCATTACGGGAATGGATGTAAGGCTATCGCCCAACTGAGCTTTGCCGGCCGGCAGGTGACGCATGAGAATAACTGGGCTCAATCCCTTGGTCCTTCCGAGGTTATAAGTCCGGTCACGAAAAAACAGGCCCGCGCCCTTTCCCGCGAGGAAATAGGTGAAATTATCCAGGCCTTCGTGCAAGCCATCGCCCGGGTGCAAAGGGCAGGTTTTGATGGGGTACAACTGCATGCCGCCCACGGCTATCTTTTAAGCGCCTTTCTCTCCCCTTACACCAACCACCGCACCGATCAATATGGCGGATCGCTCGGCAACCGGGTGAGGATCATCAGCGAGATTGTCGCCCAGGCACGCGCCCAGGTGGGGGATTTCCCGATCCTGATAAAGTTTAATTGCGACGATCATGTGCCGGGCGGGATCGATTTCGATTCATTCCCTGCTTTGGCCCGCGAGATTGAGAAGACCGGAGTCGATGCCATCGAGGTCAGCGGCGGGATGTGGGATTGCCTGGTACGCACCGAAAGCGAACTCGGCTTTGTACCCGTACCCATACCGGAGTCCCGAACTGATATCGCTACGCCGGAAAAACAATCCTACTATTTGAGATATGTTGATAATCTCAAGCTCTCGATTCCGATTCTGCTGATAGGCGGCAATCGCGATATCGAGCGTATGGAGCGTATCCTGGCTCAAGGTACGGTTTCTTTTTTCTCACTCGCCCGTCCCTTGATCAGCGAACCCAATCTACCACAGCGTTGGCTGGAAGGTCGCGGCCCGGCCACTACGCACTGCATTTCTTGTAATGCCTGCGTGTTCACCATCAAGCATGCCTCGGTAACCTGTTTATTCAAACGGAGTAAGACATTGCAAAAAATCGTGCATGGTACATCGCCGCTGGCCTGGCATCTGTTTTTGAAATAGAAAAAAAGCATCCAGGCGCCAAAGGATACTTGATCTCATACATTAGGGAGGATTTTATTAAATTTTTTCAATGGTTTTATAGAAAAAGTTAATTGAGCAAGAAACATATTATATTTGCCCCAAGCCACAGCGTACTTGATCTTTTAGTTGATATTGCAGTGCGGGAGAGTATTAAAAATAACTTATTTTTATCTAAAATTAATTGGTTGTAAGTATGGATCGAAAAAATAAAATAAACACAATCTCTTTAATCGTTATGGCTGGTTTTGTGTTTTCTATTCTTTTGCATTATGTAAGAGGAACGTATATGGGCTTGCCGTATCCTTTTAATACATTTCTGTTTAGACCAGATGCCGTATTTTCAGATTTTCTTTATCCTTATCTGGGAAACGTCAACCTGAATCCTTATTTTTCTGGAGTACCAAGTTTAAGATCGAGTTATTATCCGTTTACAAATATAATTTTTTATTTATTCAGCTATCTTCCGCAACCGCATATAATTATGATTTTATGCTTCGTTCTGGCGTTTGTTTATTTTAATCGTATAAATTTAAAATCAGAAGACAAAATAGAATATTTCAGTAACGTATTTATTTTATCATTTCTGACTTATCCTTTTCTTTTCTTAATCGACCGGGGAAATATAGAAATGGTCGTATTTATTTTTTTGGCGGTGTTTATACTTTTATTTAAAAGGGAGAAATTTTTTGCTGCATCAATATTTCTTACGCTTGCCATAGCAATGAAGGCTTATCCAATAGCTTTTATAGTACTTTTTCTCGATAAAAAACGATATAAGAATGCATTGGGAATATTGTTTTCTGTCGCAGTATTGGAATTTGTTAGTTTGTTATTCCACCAAGGCGGACTGGCAGCGAATTTAAA
Organism: Deltaproteobacteria bacterium; assembly: GCA_026388535.1. GTDB lineage: Bacteria > Desulfobacterota > Syntrophia > Syntrophales > Smithellaceae > Smithella. The sequence goes on from JAPLJP010000089.1 coordinate 43,243, forward strand.
TCACGTGCTTTCAGGTTTTAATATAAGAAATGACCGCCTGCCATACATAGGTTCAATTATTTACGGAAATAATATTTTTCTGCAAAGAGGGGTGAGTTTATATACGTTGGTGAAACTTATTTTAATAGAGCAAAACCAAATTATGAACATAGACATGGCTGAACTAGTTCGTATTTACAATATTATTATGGGTGTTTTATTTACTATATTGTCAGCTTACATTTTATTAATCGAGAAAGAATTTTGGAAGAAAGTTATGTTATTGGTTATCGCAATGCTGCTTTTCCCCTATATATCGTGTGATTACAAACTGATACTTTTATTTTTACCTCTATTCTTATTTATAAATTCGACTAAGGTGCAGAAGAGTGACTTATTTTATGTGATTATGTTTTCTTTGCTGCTAATTCCGAAAGATTATTTTTTCTTTAAATGGATCTATTCTGACTCATTATTCCACGATATCAGTATTGCTGTTCCCATGAATATATTGATATTGCTGGGTTTACTTTTAAGGATAATGGCAGAAGGAATGGAAATTTGGTTCAATGATTCAGTTCGCGGGCGGAAGGAAACCTGTAAAAATTAGGGCATGAAAATATTTATTACATGCGCAAGCGCACCATCCCCGGCAAAAAGGGCACACCCTACACCAAGCGGGATTAGCGGAAAAATTTGGCAGGGCAAGTTAATACTTTTATCATTTAATCGATTCCTGAAGATTATGTTGCAAAATAGCAATAACGCGAACCCTTACTCATTCGGTAACAGTCACTGTCTTTTTCGGGAGATCACTTTCAATACTTGAGCGCTGCGAGCAGACAAGTGTTCCGTAATACTGTTCCACTACTATCATTATGCAGACCGTCAATATGAGCAGCGGATTGACGATTGTTCCACAACGGACATCAAAGAACAAAATCCAGAATCCCTTGGGAACTACGATGAGACACAGAAGCGCAAGATAGGTTCTGGTCCATCGGGTCTCCTTGCCACTGCGGATAAGCAAAAACATAGGCACCAGTGTGTGAATCAACTTGTAATCGTAAGACGGAAACGGCAACAACTGGACCGCCGCCACCAGAACAAACCACGCTTTCCAGAATTCGAGACGGGAAAAAAACACATACGCCAAGACGGCCAACGCAATAATCCCAGCCACAACATAATAATATGCAATGATTGGCCTTAGCGACGCCACACTTATGAAAGCGTGGTGGAGTAGAGCCCAGAATGAGTACAGCATGCTAAAAAGACTGATGTTGTGGGTGAGTCCGTTGTACTTGAAAAGCATTAAATCGCTGAAATTCCGGAGCGCGTTTCTCAGCAGGGTGAGATTTTCAAATACTCCTCCCTCCAGAAAAAGCAGCGCAACTATGGTCAGACAGACGGGTACCGCTACTCCGATCATAAGCTCTTTCCAGCGACGTTCCCTTACAAAAAATATGAGAAATATGATAGGGAACCCCTTGATCGAAGCCGCAAGACCGATACATGCGGCGGCCAATTTGCCGCGACCGGACAGATAAAGCCACGCCGCGCAGGCCAGAAAAATGAAGATGATCCCCTCAATGTTTCCGCGATCAAGCGTAAACAAGAGTGGATAACTCATCAGAGTGAATACCAGAACATTCAGGCATCGCTGACCTATGCTGTCCGACAATCCGTCACCAAGTGCCTTGGCTGACGCGAAAACTGCAAAACCAATGACAAACAGCGAGTATATTACCAAGCTTGCGTACTTGTTTATAAGGGTGAATGGATAAAACAGAAGATGGGTGAACGGAAAGTAATTACTCGCTTCCGTGGGATAGTGAGAGTACATAATTACTCCTCCCACATTCTTAATCATATTGCTATCTCCGAGTACTCCTATCACATTCTTAATCTGATAGGGATTCCTATCGGCGGTCATCCGAAGGACACCCAAGAAGTCCTGAAATCTGTCAGCCGGTCTGAACAGAAAAGTAGAATACGGGTAATCCCTTCCGAGAAACACTGCATAAAACACGCAAAACGCTACGCCCAAGATAAACCCTGCGGCAAGAAAAATCCTGCAGAATCTGATTCGCCTTAAAACGATATCTTCAGGAATGCCATTCAACATCCCGTCCGCAAATTTCACAATATTATCCTGTTGAGGTCGTTCATTCGTTCTAAACTTTTTGCTTGTTTTCCCGCTCACATTGATATCCTTTCAATCGCTTTTTTAAAATCAAAATGAACAGCCAAATCAAGACTATTTGATGCTCTCCTAACCTATGGCACATAGCGCTCGGCAGGATTCCCTGAAATGTTTTGTTGCTTAATGTTTACCTGCCGAGATGGTTCAAAATTGAAATATATTTTATTAAAAGATCTATTTGAAAGAAAAATATGTATTTTACTTTCTCTTAAAGAATATAACCTGCTTTTTGTGCATCATTGTAAAACATTTTAACTGTATCAAGAGAAAATTCAGTAAGATCTTTACTAACAAGGTTTAACTTATTTAAAATATCGTTTGTCACGGTAATCACATGGCAGCCGATTGCATCTGCCTGAAAAATATTAAGAAGCTCCCTGGGACTTGCCCAAATCAGTTCGGCTGCTGGCACAAGGCTAATAATTTCAACAGCAGCAGCCATCAACGGCAAAGGATCACGGCCGGTATCAGCAATACGACCGGCAAACACCGAAACATAGCTCGGCACAGAGGGATTTAGCACGGCTGCCACATCTCGTACCTGAGTCAGGGTCATCATTGCTGTTACATTAAGCTTGACCTTTTGTTCCGCCAGTTTTTTTACCAACGCATAACTTGGTTTTTGTTTGGTGTTGGTAACAGGAATTTTGACATAGACGTTATTGCCCCAACTGGAGATTTCCAAAGCTTGACGCTCCATCTCGGCAAAGTCATCGGAGAAAACCTCAAACGATATCGGTTTATCCTTGATCATCGTCAGAATGTCCTTACAAAATGCACGGTAGTCAGCGATACCGGCCTTCTTCATCAAAGTGGGATTGGTTGTCAGCCCCTTGATATAGTGTTTGGAATACATCTCCAGCATACCGGCCTTATCTGCGCCATCAGCAAAAATCTTGATTTTTAGGTCTTCAATTTTTTTCATTTGGCTTCCCCTTCAAAATTATTCGCGCGGCCTCAAGCAGAGAGGTTACGCGGTAATCAAACGCTTCAGGTTTTTTTTCATCGTAGTCATAGTCAATAAATATTGTTTTACAGCCGGCATGTCTTCCTGCTTCGGTATCTCGCCAGCGATCGCCAATCATATAGCTATTAATTAGATCAATCCCATGCTGTTTGGCCGCCGCCATCAATGAACCGGGCAGCGGCTTTCTACAATCACAGCCATCGCCGCTGTCGTGATAACATATCCTAAACTCGTCAATCGGCAGGCAGTTCGCGAGATGCGCATTTATCTCTTCAACCAAAGCCCGAGGAGTTATGCCGCGGGCAACATCAGGTTGATTTGTCACCACAATCAGCATGAACCCGGCATCGCGTAATGCGGTTAGAGCATCTGAAACTCCCGGCAAGATCTCCACTTCGGAAAGACTTGCCGGCGGAAAAGGTTTGCCATCGCGTACGACTGCCCGATTAATCACTCCATCCCTGTCAATAAATACTGCCCGACGTTTCATCGTTTTCAGCCTTTTACTTGACTATCGATTCCCATTTTGTTTGATTCGATTTAAGTTTCGGATGCGATACCAGCAAATGCCATATAACCGTCTGAAACGCCTCGGAATGAGGTGTAATGTTCTCCGTATTTACAGTCGGAACGATTACGCAGGCATCCGCTACCTTTGCCGTATAACCGCCGTCACGACCAACCACCCCGATAACTTTGGCACCAACAGACTTGGAGTATTTCAGAGCTTCCACCAGATTCGGACTTATATTTTTTTCAAGGTTACCGCCGCCAACTGAAAAGACAAAGACCGCATCCTTAGAGGAAAGTCTGCTTGTTTTCAGCCACTCAACAAAGATTGTTACCCAGCCTTCATCGTTAGTGCGTGCCGTCAATTCGGAAACGTTATCTGTCGGCGCATAGGATTCGATTCCGACTATTTTACGAAAATCATTCACCGCATGAGAACAGTTACCGGCGCTTCCTCCCACGCCTAGAAAGAATATCCTTCCACCATCATGCTTGATGCCGGCAATTATATCCGCCATCCGCTCTATCGCCTCAACATCAATTTTGTTGAGAATATTGATTGCCTCATTCAAATGCTGTTTAGCGTAACTCATTCTTTATCTCTCTCCTTGAAATACTGTATAGTTTCATCCAGCCCCTTGTGAGAGCCAATTTCATAAAATCGTTCGAACACCTCATGTCCTGCCAACAAACCCCTGATCGAAAGCTCGTGATAAATATCCGCCAAATCAAAAGGCTGATCTATGGGTACATTCTCGAAAACCGAAGCAGAAAGTATTCCCAGACCATAGTCAATGTATGTCATTTCCGGCCGCGGTACCTGCTTGTTGTATTCAGCAATGCAACCATTGCAGAACAAAACATTGCTTTTGTCCCATTGATCGTTATTTTTCACCACTGTCATTATTGCCGGTTTTCCGCTTACCAAGAAATCACGCTCAACTGCTTTAAAATCAATCGGCAGATAGGAATCGCCATAATAAACAAAAAAACTCTCGTCCAAAAGTGGTAAAGCTTTTTTCAAGGCACCGCCCGTGCCTAACAAGCGCGGGCCATCCCATGAATAGCGCACATCCAAACCAAGAGCCGAACCATCACCCACAAGCGCCTCCACCTGCTCACCAAGATGCCCCAGACACAGCACAACGCGAGCAATACCTTGTTGCTGCAAGTAGTCCAGTTGTCGCACTATAAAAGGCTTGCCCGCAACATCTACCAGTGCCTTAGGAATATTTTCGGTTATGGGCTTCAGGCGGGTCGACAGGCCGCCCGCAAGGATGGCAACCGGTATACTCATGCGAACACGACCTTTGTACCTTCAAAATCAAATCGAAAGCGCACCTCTTCAAGCCCTGCCTGTGCCATGGCGTGTTTCAAACGGTTTCGGTCATCCGCATAAAACATCAGAAAACCTCCACCTCCCGCGCCTACTAATTTTCCTCCAATAGCGCCATTCGCCCTTCCGAGTTCATACCATGCATCTATTTGCGGATTGCTCATTCCCTTTGATCTTTTTCGCTTATGCTCCCAGTGTTCATGCATTATTTCTCCGAACACCTCCGGTTTTCCATTCTCCAAAGCTTTTTTACTGCGCAAGCCAAGCTCTTTTGTGTAGTGCAAATTTTCAAGCATCTCTTGATCGGATTTTTCTGAACGCGTCTTTTGATCTTTTAAAACATTTCCAGCGTTTCTGGAAAAACCGGTAAAAAACAAAAGAAGATTATCCTCCAAATCAAATAAAGTATCCGTGCTGATCTTGAGCGGCGAAGATTCCACGGAATCATCCTTATTAAAATTGAAACATGTCAGCCCGCCATATGCCGCAATGTATTGATCCTGTTTGCCGATAGGCTCCTTTAACTTTTCAATTTCAATCTCACAGGCCAGCTTTGCCAAATCGCCGGGAAGAAGCAGTTTTCTCTCCTGCATGTACAAAGCTTTTAGCAATGCTGTAGTAAAACTCCCTGACGAACCCAATCCTGTGCCTGAAGGAATGTCTGCCAAAGTCGTGATTTCCAACTGCGGCCTTTCATAGTCAAACAACTTAATGGCTTCCCGGATGATTGAATGTTGCACATCTTCAATTTTCTCCACATGTTCAAGTTTAGAGTACTTTAAAAAAATCCCGGGAGTAAAAGGCCTGATGACCGTTACATACACATATTTATCGATAGCTGCCGCAATCAGAAAACCGCCATAATTGCGATAATAGGAAGGCAAATCCGTTCCACCACCCCCAAGGCTGATGCGCAGAGGACTACGAGTTATAATCATAACCAGACTCCTTGTATATTTTCTGAATAACCTTCAGCGATTCATAGGCATCCCGCAACCCGACAACTGGTGAGCGATTCATGCGTATATCATCGTAAAATTCCGCTATTTCCACAGCCCAGGAATCATCCGCTTCAGGATATTCCCAAACCATTATTTCCGGCGGGCCCATCTGGGGCAACATTTTGTAATGCGTCAATCGCTCAACCCCGTAACTTCCGCCCAATCCGGAAATATCGAGCTTTCCATCGCGGCCGTATATTTCCATAGAAAACAAGTTTTTCCATTCTGTCCAGCTTGCGTGTAAAAATGCAACTTGATTTTTTGCTGTTCTCAATAACATGAAGCCATTATCCTCTACCGGCATGTTCCAGTAATAGGTATGGGCAAAACCCTGAACGTCTATAAACTCACCCAGAAACCAGCGGGAAAGATCAATCAGATGCGATCCCTGATCAATCAGTTCCCCGCCTCCGGACAGCTTCGGATTTGCACGCCACTCTTTGTCATATCCAAGCCTACCTCCATGACCGTAGCGTGCCCGTATGAACATCAGCTCACCTAATTGTCCGGATTCAAACAACTCCCGAGCCTTCCGGAATGCATGGTGATAACGGTGATTGAATCCCACGCGTATCATTACTGTGCTTTGTTCGGCCGCTGCCATGACCGGCGCAAGCTCCGCAAGATTACGCGCGGCCGGTTTTTCAACCAAAACATGCTTCCCGGCTTCAATCGCGGCAAGCGTTATTTCCGCCAGCGTCTCATGCAAAGTAGAAACAAAAATAATCTCAACTTCAGGTATTGTCAAAAGCTTTCGCCAATCACTAAAAGATTCGGCACCGTTTGTCTGTGCCAGGGCTTTTGCTTTTTCTTTATTAATGTCAGCGCAGGCAACAAGCCTGCCCTCACCAAGGAATTGAGCCCGCTTTTGCCCTATCAGGCCGCAACCGATAATTCCCACGCCAAAACTCATTTGTCCCCCCAGGAAAATCCTTTGTCTCTTCCGGTGATACGCCGCAAAGTATAAACATCGCTTGTGTTCAACTCATCAAGATGTTGCGGCCACTCTTCCCAATTATCCCAAACGGCGCTGATTAATTTGCCGGTAATCTCCTTGCTTGCATCAGTAGCGAGGAATAGTACCAAATCCGCGACGTGGTCCATTGAGGTACCGCCTTCCGAAAATACCTTTTGGGCATGGGCAAATTCACGTTCACCTGCCGCCGCAGTTCCTTTTTGCAATACTTCGCCCAACATATCCGTCTTCATCGCTCCGGGCGCAACACAATTAACCCTTATACCAAAAGGCTTAGTCTCTTCTGCAAGAGTCTCGCTAAAGCGGACCAAACCAGCCTTTGCTGTAGCATAGGCGCTGAAATTAGCTCTTGGTCCGGTCGCGCCGCCACCGGAAAGATTAACAATCGAGCCACCACCGGTTTCTTTCATCCAAGGGATAAACGCACGACACAAGAATACCGGAGCCAGCAAATTAACCTGGATAGTTTTCTGCCAGTCTTCCCATTTGTTTTCCCATAAAGGGCCAATTGTACCCTGAATACCAGCATTGTTAATCAGCACATCCAGCCTGGGAAACATGGACTTGGCAGTTTTAACGATTCTCTCAACTTCATCCGGGTAGGCGAGATCACCGGCTATGGTATTGAGCGACTGTCCCTGTCTGTCGCCCAGAGCACTAGTAACCTGATTCAAAACATTCTGGTCTCTGGCAGATAATATAAGGCTCCAGCCATGCTGCCAAAAATGCCCGGCGAGCACTTTACCAAGCCCGCGGGTGGCACCGGTTATCAAGCAATACATACTTTTCCTATCCATTGTTGGTGGCTACCCCTATAGGCCATTTTGAAACCTGATACCGATAATCAACAAGTGAAGATAATAAACGCCAAGGTAGAATTTCGATAATCTGGTTCTTCTTCTTCAAGCCTAAGTTCTTCAGGACTCCATATTTGATTATACCAACAAGTCTACCAAGAGGGACTCCTTGTCTTGCTTCAAACCCCGATTTCTGCAATGCGTAAATCATCGTTTCCGGTTCAAAGAAACTGATATGAACCGCTGTACAAGCCGTATATGACCATGCAAGCAAGCGTTCCCGCCACGGTTTTGCGTTGCCCGTTGTAAAGAAGAAGATCCCGCCCGGCTTCAATAACGATCTTATCAATCTCAACGTAGCCAAAGGGTCTACGCTATGCTCTATGACTTCTATTGCACTTACAAAATCAAACTTGCCTTCTTCAGTTTTCAACTCATCTGATGATAATATTGGAATTCCCCTTAAGTGGCCAGCTTGTAATCCCCATCCCTCTTCAAATCCAACAATATCAATTCCTTGTTTCTTTGCAAAAGCGACGAGCCCCCCCGTCCCGCATCCAAAATCAAGCCAACGCCCCCCCATTCGGCAAAAGGTCATTAAAAATTACGCAGAAGCTCTGCCATGCGTAGTTTCGTATTGTCAGATCAGGGTAATCCAGTTCATACATATAATCAATCATAGGGTCTGCACCAAGCCCCTTATAATAATCCTCTGAGTAAAGCACCTCGTAATCTGTTCTTGGATTTCCAATGAAAGAAAAGTGACATGAGTTACAGTGGAAATAGCTGTATTCACGAGCATCAAATCGGCCGGACTTCTTGCAGATTAATACAGCTTCATGTGAGCAAATTGGACAGCAGTTAACCTCGGCATTCATTTCCTTGACTCCATAACCCATCCGTTATTTTTCAAAAACTTCACCGTTTTCACAACACCATCACGGATAGAATGTTTAGGCACCCAACCCAATGAGCGAATTTTTTTTGTATCGAGAAAGATGAATGGGCTATCGCCAATCCAACCTCTCTCTCCGCCCGCATATTCAAGTTTCGGATTGACACCAAGTTCTTCGCTAATCCATTTGACGGAATCGTTAACCTCGGAATAACCGTCAACTCCCAGGTTTAAAACATTGATCTTGTCAGTGGCCTTCTCTATTGCGATCTGCATCGCATCAATGCAATCCTGAATGTAAAGATAGGACTTTCGCTGTTTGCCGTTGCCCAGCACTTTCAATTGTGTTGAGTCAGATTTCAATTGTTTGTAAAAATCAAATACATGACCGTGCGTATAACGTTCACCGAGAATGGAGACAAAACGGAAAATCCACGACTGAAAATCAAACCCTTCGCAATAAGCCTGTATAAGTCCCTCACAGGCAAGCTTTGTTGCACCGTATAATGATGTTTGAATCGGGGAAGGCGCATCTTCCGGTGTAGGGAAAATATCCGGCTCACCGTATATGGAACCAGTGGAAGAAAAAGCAATTTTTTTAATATCGTTTGCCCTCATGGCTTCCAATACATTAAACGTTGCGATAGTGTTTTGCTCCAGATCTTTTTGCGGATGTTCAGTACCGAAACGGACATCCGCATTGGCGGCGAGATGAAATACAAATTCACCACCGGAAAAAAAGTGTTTTAGAGAATCAAAGTCGAGAAGATCACCCTCCATCAACGTAAAATAAGAATTCTTAAGCGCGCCTTCCAGAAAACGGTGGCGACCGGTCGAAAAATTATCAATACCGATGACGTGCTGACCCTGAGAAAGCAGCTTATCCACAAGGGTGCTGCCAATGAAACCGGCACAGCCTGTGACTATATACGTTTGCATAATGCTTTAAATATACCTCCATTCAGCAATATTGAACCAACACCATTACCAGTGCTGGCATTGAATACAAATAATTTCAAAAGTAGAAAATTAATTGGATATAAAATAAATGTCGTCATTATACGGGCAAGAAAAGAATCTATCCCGACAATATCTACTAAACAAAACATCAATACGGACGAGAGAAGCATCGAAACTGCTGAAGCTACAACGTATAAAGCAAGCTGGGAAACCACACGTTTGCTTTTATCCTTGAAAGTAACTATCCGATTCAGAATGAAATTAGCGCTAGAACCTAAAAAAATCGAGATAATAACGCATATCAAATAATGCAACCCAAGTTGTTTGCTCATTAAATAAAACGAACCCCAATCTAAAGCCGTTGAAATGCCTCCGACAAGGCCATATACAATAAATTGCCTAAACCAAGATTTTTTTACAATGTCAAAAAATTGCTTGGGAATCTTCATTTGGTGTTATAATTCCTTACATTAAGTTTTTGGGCCATTAACATAGCGCGATGCACACACTCGTCAAAATTGATATACTCGAATTCAGCGAAACGACCTAAAAGATCTATCTTCTGTTCCTCAAAATATGCCCGCATGCGTTTTGTATTATCAGAGTAATTTTTATCGTAGATTGGGTAGGCGTACTCAAACCGGCGGGTTTCGGAAGAAATGATATCGCTATGATTAAGTATCCCTAAGCTTTCCAGATCGCGAACAGTTTTTTCAATGAGCGCGGCATCAGACATGCGATCCAACTCATCACCGGGACGAACAGTAATTTCAGCGATGAGAGATGAAGAAGCTGACTTTACCATATTAGGACTGAAAAAACCCATATAACACACCCTATGCGGTAGCACTAAAGGGTCTGGAATGTAGAAGGCACTTTTATCCATAAGCGATTCATTATTTACAGCAATAAATACTATGCGGATGGATGTGTATCTAAGCGCCTCAACCACATTCAAAATATCATTAGGCGCATCTTGAAAACACTTAAGCGCATCATGGATTGGAAATGAAATAACAATATGTTCAAATTCGCGCGTTCTAGACCCGTCAGACACTTGCCAACCGCCGCTTTTGCGAATTATATTCCGAACTTTAAATCCAGTTTCTAAGGGCATGGCCTTTTTAGTCATTTGTTTTATCACACTTTCAAAACCACCGCTCAGAGGATAGCGGAAAAAGAGCTGGTGGAGATAACCTTCAGTCTGAATGCCCAATGCGGATTTAACGATATCTTCCATTGGTGGTTTCGGAATTCGTTCTACCCATTCAAGACTAATCTGGCTCGGATTCATTTTCCATATTTTATTATTGTAGGGAATGAGGTATTTTTCGGCAATCCCTTTTCCAAAAGTATGATACGCCCATTCCGCCAGATTGCTTGGCGGCGGATAATCATTTTTTAGATATCCGATTAAGCATTCGTACCTGTCCTCCACATCTAGTGCCGCCAGATCATTTTCAAAGGGATATTTCATATACTTTCCCTTGAAAAGAATCTTGTTCTCTCTTCGGCAGTGATTGACGTTTTCTCCGAGGATTTCGGTAACTAGATTGTTAACATGCTCATACTTCGAAAAGAGAATGTGCCCGCCGATGTCATAACCGAACCCGTCTTTCCAAAAAGTTCGGCACAATCCTCCCGGCGTCTTCTCCATCTCGAGTATTTCGCTCGGATGATTGAGAAACCTTTGCAATGTTATACCGCTGATACCGCCGCCTAAGATGCCAATGTTCATAGTGACCTATCCCAAAAACCGTACCCGCAATATCCTTTTCAGAGTCCACCAAGCACTTTCAAGGGGACGCATGGTAGTAGTTCCAATCCGTATACTGTATGTGATAAAATGAAACCTAACCTTAGAACCGTTCCTCAACGGTCGAAGCAGAAGTTCCACCGGTAACGCTGGCCCCTGTGCTTGCACTTTAAGACTGTCGATCATGGTTTTGCGGTAGGCGCGCATTCCGCTATGCAGATCAGTGATCCATTTCCCGAAAAGAATACTTGCCAGGAGAGCAAAGCCTGCATTGGCTAGATAGTTGAGCCAAGGCATCGCTCGTGGCTTGTTTTTGAGGCGTGAGCCATCCACCAGATCCCAACCCTCAACCAGTACCATGTTCGTCATTATGGAAATCTGGTCGGCAGGATAGGTATCGTCGCAGTCAAGTGTAACCACGACATCGCCCGAAGCCGACCGCAATGCGGCCTCCATTGCGGGACCATAACCCTTAGGAGGAAACTGCCTTATGACTCTTGCGCCAAGAGCTGATGCTATTTCAGGGGTTCGATCTTTACTTGAATCTACCACAAGAATCTCCGCATCGGGTGCGAAATGGCGAATGTCACCAATTACCTTCCCCACAGCTTTTTCTTCATTCATAGTGATCATTGCAACAGTGATAGCTGTCTTTTTCATGTTCATCCCTATAACTGCTTAATTTTTTCCGCCACCAATATGATTCTGAAGGCGAACATCCCCTTCCAGAAAGAGGCAAACAGGTTCTCAAAGGGATAGAAATATCGCATGTAAAACTGAAAAGGCTTTGATTCGATTATTGACCTAGCACTGGTCGTTTTGCTTCCAATAATCGATTTGATCACGGGCAGAAAGGCCCGGACTATATAGGGAGTACTATCCACTTTCACAATTTTGCAACCGGTCTTTTCAATTAGAAGCCTTGCCGTTTTGAAGGTAAAAAAACGGATATGTGTACGGTCCATAACACCAGTGTCCTCGTACTCTACTCGGCCCAGCAACCATTTGAATCGGTTTGTCCATACGACAGCATTCGGCACCGAAATCAAAACCCTTCCACCAACAGGTATGTAATTAAGATATTTTGTTAAAACTTTTAAGGGATCGTAAAGATGTTCAAGTACATCAGAGAATACCAACGTCGAAAAAAAATCCTTTTCCAGAACACTCGCAAGTACACTTTCATCCATAATATCGGCGCAGATTACACGGGCTAGTCTCTTTTCTGCAATTTTGTTTGCTTCGTCGTTTCTCTCAATTCCCCAAACTTCCCACCCCAACGACTGAATTGCTTCGCCCAGTTGTCCTCTGCCGCATCCGACATCCAAAACCTTCCCTTGGGGTTGAAAACTTTTAAATTGGCGCAGAATCCCTTCGTTAACCTCCTCCAGATACGGATATTCCGAGCGTCCCAAATCAAACATCAGAACAACCTTTCCTCTTCTCAAGTGTTTTTCCGTTTATGGTTTTGAGCTCCTTCATTTTTGTTTTCATTAATTATATCATCCTCAATACCAGTCACCATCATTATGTATATAGGCGGCGGATTAACCCACGACATGTTTAATCTCTTCTTTCATCGCGCACATGGCATGATACACAGCAGCCGAGGAATCTCGCTGACATGTCCAGCCAAGGGCTTTGATTTTTTTGCAATCGAAACGTACCGAGGGCACATCGCCCTTCCAGCCGCGGTCGCCTCCGGTAAATTCATAGTGAACACTGTCTGATTGCAGGCCACATACTTTCACGGCCATATCGGCTATCTGCTTGACTGTAATGTAGTCATCCGTTGCGACGTTGAACACATCGTAACGCGCAGTGCACAGTTCATTCGCCAGGAAAACTGCATGGAGTATATCGTCAACATGAATGTAGCTCTTGGTTTGTGATCCATCACCCAGGATGTGCAGGCGTGTGGGGTCTTGATTTAGCCTTCGAACAAAATCGTAGCCGACTCCGTGCGTCTGGCGCGGGCCCACTACATTGGCGAAACGAAATACCCGCGCGGTAATATCAAACATGTGACAGTAGGCACAAATAAGCGATTCGCAGGCAAGTTTGCTTGCCGCATAGGTAGAGATCGGCAAGCACGGGCCATGGTCCTCCGGAAATGCCACGGATGGATTCTCCCCATACACGCCACTGCCGGACGTATAGAGGATGCGGCGGACACCATTCACGCGCATGGCTTCGATTACGTTTTGCAAGAGGTAAGTGCCCTCCCAAAAATCGATATCTGGTTGCGTGACTGCTTTCGCTATATCGGGGTTTGCTGCCAGATGAATCACGGTATCAGCGCCAGCCATAGACGCAGTAAGCAACGGCAGATCCTTGATATCCGCTTCGATAATGCGCCATCGTTTGTCTTTAGCTATATGACTTAAGTGCTCACGCGTACCGGACGAAAAATTGTCATAAACCACCATGCTTGCAATATCACGCCGGGCCAGCAAGCGCTCCACCAAATGACTGCCAATGAAGCCCGCGCCACCGCTGATAAAAACATTCTTCAAAATTTCTCTCCTCAAATGTGATGAATGTAAATTTATAACATTTGATGAATTAGTTGTCCACAAGAAACCTTGATGGCAACCTCATTAATATAAGTTTTAAACACGTAAATTTTTATAGAATATGAATGAGTAGATCGATATGAAATATCTCTCATCAATCTGTTACTTTTACCAAACGTAAATTTCGAAACATCACCAACAATACTCGCACATCACCATTGGGCAGATTTATGAAAACTGTCGGTGTATCGTGTGGCAGCAGCCTGACCACATTTTTTCCCGCTTGTATCGGCACAGTAAAGGCAAATGCCTCCTGTGCCCCATTAATTGTGAGTTCCTGCACATAACTTCCGGATGAAATGCGTATTCGCCGCTGATTGCTTTCCGGTAAACTTGGGCCGGGATAGGCTCCCGCTGTGAATTGCGCCATGCCGGCTTTTATGGAAAAGAGTTCTATTTCCGTCTCACCATTTCCCAGCCAAAAAAATTGTACATTCGAAGGGTCACGCTCAAGTCCATTTTGATTATAAATAGTGTCTATGCGCAGTTTTGCCGAAGGGACATCCGGTGGTATTTTGGGGGCGGGGTAAAAGTGATTGGTCAACTCGCTAATATTAATAGAAAATATATGCTCAAGATTTTGATATAATTGTGGGTTCCCGATCTTAAGGTTATCGTAATACCCTGTCATGCTGATGGAAATTGAAATCAAAATCGAAATCAAGGTGGGGACATAAAAACTCCATCTGCTTATGGTCGGCCCTGGACTCTGGGAATTGAAAATCAAGGGCCGAGCCGCTAGAAATAGTGCAATCGTTGCCAGTAGAAGTAATGGGGAGAAGTCAACGATGAACCGTATTGTGGTTCCCGGCATTTTTGACGCCAAAAAAAGTGTTGCCAAGCTAGCTGCAATCATGAACAGGGAAATAAGCAGGAAGGTCGATGAAGTTTTCCATATTGAGCGCAAACAAAACAAGGGAGCGGATAAGAGCCAATAAACGGGCAAGCTCAATAGTCCGATAGTCTTTTCATAGTTGTATTTAAAGACAGACGGGATATCGAACGGCGCCACAGGGGCGGCTATGTGAAAGAAAGGAAACCTCAGATCGAAGGGAATTGGCTGCAGTATGTTATGGTATAAGCCTAACGGAATGTAAATCCATGCCGTTAAGGCATCCCTATGCGGGTGTATACCTGATAATTGATACGAGAAACCAAACTCGAAAATCGATCCAAACCTGGCGTAGTTGTACCAGCACAGAGCCATGCCAATCACCACGATGGGGGTAATTAGAAAGCCAACATTTTTAATTACCGTCTTCGCCTTTTCATGCAAGAGGTGGTAGCGGATGACGATGAAGGCTATTATCATCAACCCGCATGCGAAAAGTTGATTGGGCCGCGAAACGATGCATAAACCAAGCAGGATGCCCGCAAGAACGATTTGAGCCCAAAGGTCTCTCCTTTGCGATGACATGGCGCCGATAAGAAAATACGTTCCGGCCATCATGAACGCGTATGCAGCAGCGATGCAGAGTTCGTAAACGGACGTCCGACGCAATAAAAACGGCACCATGTTTACCGTCGCCAAAACAAGCGCCGATGTCAACAACACCGGTAATGAAGCCGGCACCTTTCCAATCCGCAGGATTTTTAAAAGCGTTAAGTAACTGAAAACAAAACCGGCAAAACAAAAAAGAACCGTGAGTAATGCTTCCGAAACGAAATACCCGGTCATCGCCTTGAAAGGCGCTATGAACAGCAACGCAACTACGGGGGTGAAATAGAAAAAATACTTTCCTTTGTACAATGACGCGTCATGCAGTCTGTACCTTGCATTGGCCACCGGATCATATGGATCATCCAGTGCCAGTAGTTCCGGACGTGGTTCTATCAGCAAACTTAACTGCCCGTGAAGAAATGCATCGGCCAATAAATCATGATAACCCTGACCATCATAAAAACCACGATAACTTTGGGGGGTTTCGGAAAGGTTGAAATGAAATGGGACCCAATTGGAAGACGCGGTCCAGAGATAGAAGATCAAGACGACCCCGAAAAGCAATGCAAAGATCAAATTGCGTTTCATGTTGGAGAACCTTCCATACTGAGATTGGAATGTATGTGTACAATATCAGGAACTCTCGCAACTGCAGTGCAACGAATCCCGAAAGGAAATGCAAACTTGCCGGCCAGCGCCTTTTCAAGCGAAAAAAACCATTCTAAAATTATGCTTTTCGAGGTTGTATTGATCTCTTCACGCACCATTTTTTCAATCTTGAAAGATTTTTCGCCGCTCTGCCCGAAACGCAAACGATTCAATTTCTTCACAATGAAGAACGGCAGGTATGCAACAAAACCAAGTGAATTCACTTCTTGAAGTTCAAGTCCTGTCGCACTAATTTTTGTCAGTAATTCTTTTTTGCGGTAACGCCGGAAATGTCGCAGATGGGCATCAAAGTAGTCGTACAAATGGGGCCCTTGAGGCACTTCCAGAACAAGAATGCCGCCGGTTTTCAACAATCTTGCCATCTTCTCCAGAGCCTTTTTATCGTCTTCGATGTGTTCAAGAACATTCAAGGCAACTACGGCATCGAATTGTCGCTCCTTCAGCGGACACTGCAGTAAATCCATTTGCACGAGCGGCACCCCAGGCAATGATTCACCCAGGCGCTCCAAGGGCTTTACTACAATGTCAGCGCCAACGAGCTCGGCATGAGGAAATGCCCTTCTAAGGTCGTGAAGCAAAAATCCCGATGAACATCCGATTTCAAGCAAAGAACCGTCAAAAGGAAAACCGTAGCGTCGTAGCGCTTCAACGGCCGTGTTTCTGGAGGCAATGTCTATCGGGTGCAAACCGTCTCCGGCCTCTACCTCATGTAGTTCAGTCAATTCATCGTCCCATCCGATAGAATTTGTGGAATATACCAGAACACGGGCTGTTCGCTTATCCATGCGGAACATCCCGCCATCCCAAACAGGTATTTCACCGGAAGGCAAGACGGGAAATTCAATCATTGAAGTTAACCTTCTTATCAATAATATAAAGCGGCCTTCGTTTAACCTCTTCATAGATGCGGCCAACATATTCTCCCATCAACCCCAAAGCAAGCAATTGCACACCGGCGAAGAAGGTCACCACCAGCACCGTCGTCGACAAACCGGGTGTTAGAGGAAGACCTATTATCTTTTGAATCACATACCATCCGCCAAGGAGAAAGCTGAAGCACGAAAGTATAAAACCCGTTATCGACATTATCTGCAAAGGCCGAATGCCGAAACTGATCAGACCGTTTAATCCGATCTTGAGCGAGCCTGTAAGGCGGTTGTAATTGCCCTTTCCCGCAAAACGCTCATCACGGTCATATTCTACAAATGCCTGCTTAAAACCAACGTAGGCCACCAGACCGCGCAGAAATCCATGGACTTCATTCAAGCGCCGCAATTCTTCAATCACACGCCTCGTCATGATACGGAAATCGCCGGTGTTACGGGGAATATTCACATCGCTCAATTTGTTAATAACTGAATATCCGACATGAGCGATAATGCTTTTAATCAGCGTTTCCCCTTTGCGGGAACGCCGCTTGGCATACACAACCTCGTAGCCTTCATTGAGTTTCGCGTACATCTGCTCGATGAGTTCAGGTTGATCTTGCAGGTCAACGTCTATAATAACACATGTTTCCCCAGAACAGCTCAGGATACCGGCCATAGTTGCGGCCGGCTGCCCGAAACGCCGGGAAAACACCATCAGTTTTATATTTGGATTGCGGTTGATTTCTTCCATGATAACTTCTTCTGTCCGATCCGTCGAGGGGTCAAGGGTGAAGATGATTTCGTATGCCTTGCCCATTTGTGTAAACACTTTTTCAGTGCGTTCAAGAAATGGTCGAATATTAGCCTCTTCTTTATAAACAGGCACAATGACTGAAATCTTGGCACTTCGGTCGCTTTTAATTTCTACTTTCGAATCTCTACTGGAGCTGTTTAAGTTCACGATGCATCCTCCCTTTTAACGATCTACTCTGACTTGCAGAGTTCGAAACAGGTCAGCGGTAAACTTCAATTTAAATTACTCACACAAAAAAAGCGATGAACATATTTCCCCTGCTACGAATAATTTAAAATTGTAAATTATAAACTAATCTTTAATAAACGGGATATTTTTAATATAATTATTAAATTGAATATGTTTTTTACATAACAGCCAACTGTGAAATTGTCAAATCCTAGTTGGCTAAAGACATCTTTCGTTTTATAATATCACTATCCTGCGCCATCACACACAACGGCACAACATATTGCGGGTAAAATAATTGACATACAAACAGAACTTCCCTATACTCCCCCTGCAAGCAAGGACGGATGAAATGAAATACATCGAGAATGCGAATCAATATGTTATTTTTTGCTTAACAGTATTACTTTTGCTTTTAGGCTTAAATTCGTTTTTTTTCATCATGAAAGAAGCCTTTGGTTATGGGTGTGGCACTTTTTTATTCCCTTCGGTTGATAGATTTGCAGATACAATAAAAACTTCTTTATCGTATAAAGAATTATTGCAGAATATCCCAAATTTCAACATGAGTATTATCGATAACCTTGATCCTCTTTATCAACAGTATTTTTTTAATAATAACTATTTGAGTGAAGAGTTAAGTCATTTTCACTTAATGCCACTCACAACATTATTATGTATTCTTGTATGTTATGCAATTGGTTATGGATTATCTCCGTCATTGATTATGTGGACATTATTTTTATTCTGTATAATCTTACTATATTTCTCAACAAATCATATAATCAAATCATATAAAAAGAGCCTGTTGCTTGTTGTATTAGTAATTGTAAGCTACCCGTTAATATATATAGTCACAAGGGGAAACTATGCCGCATTTTTATGCGGCATAGGTGTTTTAGCTTTTTTAAATTCATTATTTATTAATAAAAAGCTTGATTTTTTAAGTTTGTTTTTATTTTCCATAGCATTAAATTTCCGACCAAATGCTCTACTTATTTTGCTTGCCCTTCCATTACTTTTGGGTATTCGTGAATCACTCTGGCCTGCATTCAAAATAGGATTAATTTCTTTACTAATTTATGTTCTTATTTATTTTATTGTACATTATATTTACCATGCTTATACAATTACAACATTCCTAAATGCGCTTGCAGTCTATAATAATTCATATTTTGCCGGCATTAGCGGTCTCTTTTTTAACTCTTCCCTGCATGGAGCGTTAAAGTTATTGGGGGCATTATTTGAAATACCTCTTATTTATGCTACGTTGATGTTTTATATATTTTCAGTAATTATTCTAATAATATTAGCAATGCTTGTTTTTAAAAAAAAATCCATTACAGAATATTATCCGTTTATCTTGTCTTCTGTATATATATTATTAACCCCTGTAGCCGGAGATTATCACTTGATAATATTTGTTTTCCCCCTTTTTATTATTTATACCAATTACGACATATGGAAAAATGATAGGAATACATTAATACTTATTACTACCAGTACTCTGTTGCTACTTTCACCTAAGAATTATTATTTCTTCGCGCCGTATTTGAGTTTACAAATTATAATTAATCCGATGATAATGCTGTTAACAACTTTATACTTATTATATAAAAATGAGAAAAATAATTTATTACAGGCGTAACCGTTGGATAGGATGAGCTAAATATCTAAGAAGATTAAGATAACATCACCAACATAGCGCCAATGAGTCATCATTAACAAGATACCAATCATCAAAATTACCAGGCGAAAAAAGCGCAAATCACATGTCTTTTTTATTTTTCAAATTTTTGCAAACCGCGAGAAATAACTTATACAAACATTATTTATCCAATAATAGGCAAGATTAAAGAAATAATTTTTAATCCTTTTTTTGCCTAAAAAAATGACCGGCCTTTTATTACAATATAACAGTTCTCTATCATCAACGGCCAACACAGCATCTTGTATATAATAATAATTGACATAAAAGACCGAAATTCTTATAGTTCAAGCGTGAATAAGCAACGTCTCATCAAAAACAAAAGATATAGAGTTTTGGCATCGCGCTCTTTTTATAGCAGTACATTATTTGAGGAGGTATAAACATGAAAACAGTCATACTTGCCGGAGGCATCGGGTCCAGAATAAGCGAGGAAAGTCATCTTAAACCCAAGCCGATGATTGAACTGGACAACAACATGCCGATTTTATGGCATATAATGAAATACTATTCGCATTTCGGACACAATGATTTTATTATCTGCTGTGGTTATAAAGGGTTTATTATAAAGGAATATTTCGCGAATTATTATCTGCATCGCTCTGATGTTACTTTTGATTTCACGAAAAAAAATGATCTGATAATTCATAATAACGTAGCCGAACCGTGGAAAGTCACTCTCGTTGATACAGGAATCAATACCATGACTGGCGGACGCGTTAAAAGGATACGCAAATATGTGGAAGGTGAAACTTTCATGCTGACATACGGCGACGGTGTGGCGGATGTTGATTTGCGCGCGCTAATTGCTTATCATAAAAAAGAAAAGAAAACAGCCACTCTCACCGCTATTCAGCCCGGAGGCAGGTTCGGCACCATAGAAGTGAACAACAGAACCGGAAAGACAATTTTCTCGGAAAAGAGAAAAGAAGACGGCGGCTGGATAAACGGCGGATTCATGGTACTGGATCCGGGGATATTCAAATATTTAAAGGATGATAACACCATATTTGAAAGACAGGTTCTTGAAAGACTTGGTAAAGAAGACGAGCTTACGGTATACAAACATAACGGTTTCTGGCAGTGCATGGATACCATGCGGGATAAGTCGTATCTTGACGGCCTTGTTGAAAAAGGCGAGGCGCCGTGGATGGTGTGGAAAAAATGAGCCTGTCATTTTACAAAAATAAAAAAGTTTTTGTCACAGGTCATACGGGTTTCAAGGGTTCGTGGCTATGCCGCGCGCTTATCATCGCCGGCGCCGATGTTACAGGCTACGCACTGCGGCCGGAGACAAACCCGGCTCTTTTTGAACTGCTTGGTCTGAAAAAAGATATGAAATCAGTCATTGCAGATATAAGAGATTACAGCGCGCTTTTAAAAAGCCTTAAATCGGCTAAACCGGAAATAATATTCCACCTGGCCGCCCAGCCGCTGGTAAGAGAATCATATAAAAAACCGGTTTATACCTATGAAACAAACGTGCTCGGCACGGTGAAACTGCTGGAGGCATGTAGATATATACCTTCCGCGCGCTCAATTGTAAATGTGACTACTGACAAGGTGTATGAAAATAAAGAAGACGACAGGTCTTTTAAAGAAAATGAAAACCTTTGCGGTTACGACCCGTATTCAAATTCAAAATCATGCTCTGACATTATCACGTACAGTTACAGAAATTCTTTTTTTTGCGAAAAGGATTCGCCCGCTCTTTCCACGGCGCGTTCCGGCAATGTTATCGGAGGCGGGGATTTTGCCGCTGACAGGATAATACCAGACTGCGTGCGAGCGGCGCAAAAAAATAAACCTGTAATAGTCAGAAATCCTAAATCAACAAGGCCATATCAGCACGTGCTTGACTGCCTTTCCGGTTATCTGCTGTTAGCTCAGAAACAATACAATAATAAGAGACTCCAGGGAAGCTATAATTTCGGCCCTTAAAAAAGTGATTTCGTAAACAATGCCGCGCTTGTAAAAATGTTCTGCGGCAGTTTTGGCAACGGTTTGACGAGCGTTAATAAAAGCGATAATGGCCCGCACGAGGCTAAATTTCTAAAACTGGACATTACGAAAGCAAAAAAGGGGTTGGGTTGGAAACCGCGGCTGAATGTAAAAAAAGCCGTGGAACTGACAGTCGGATGGAGCAAGGAATACCTTATCGGTGGCGACATCGTTAATTGCATGGACCGGCAAATTAAAGAATATTTTAAGGACAACCGTTGCTAAAGATGAATAAAGAAAAGCAGGCAAGAAAAAAGATATTAAAAAGCGTGACCCAATACTGCGCGCTTTATCACAAGAAGAAACCCTACGCCGCGGGAGACAGGATCCCGTACGCGGGCAGGATTTACGACGCGAAAGAAATGGTAAACCTTGTTGACGCTTCGCTTGATTTCTGGCTTACCGCGGGCCGATATGCCGATAGATTTGAAAAGGAGTTCGCGGAATTTCTTGGAGTTAAAAAATGCCTGCTTGTCAATTCGGGTTCTTCCGCCAATCTGCTGGCGTTTATGGCTTTGACTTCGCCGCTTCTTAAAGAACGTGCGATAAAAAAAGGCGATGAGATCATAACGGTAGCGGCCGGGTTTCCGACCACGGTCGCCCCCATAATTCAGTTCGGTGCTGTGCCTGTTTTTATAGATGTCACAATGCCGCAGTACAACGCTGATGAAACAATGCTGGAAAAAGCGCTCAGCAAAAAGACAAAGGCCGTTATGCTCGCGCACACGCTGGGCAATCCATTTGACATTAAATCAGTAAGAGAATTCTGCGACAAAAATGAATTGTGGCTGATAGAGGATAATTGCGATTCACTTGGTTCCAGGTACAGTTATAAAGACGTATGGAAATATACCGGGACTATAGGAGATATCGGGACTTCGAGTTTTTACCCGCCTCATCACATGACCATGGGTGAGGGCGGCGCAGTTTATACCAATAACCCTATTCTATATAAAATAGCTTTGTCCATGAGGGACTGGGGCAGAGACTGCTGGTGCAAATCAGGCAAAGATAATACATGCGGTAAAAGGTTTGACGGTCAGTTTGGTGAACTGCCCAGAGGTTACGACCATAAATATGTATATTCCCATTTCGGGTACAATTTAAAAGCTACTGAAATGCAGGCGGCGATAGGCTGCGCTCAACTCAAAAAACTGCCGCGTTTTATAAAGAAACGCAAAGAGAACTGGGAATACCTGAAAAAAAATCTTAAATCACTTTCAGATAAACTTATTTTACCCGAACCTGCGGAAAATTCAGACCCGGCATGGTTCGGGTTCCTGATTACTGTAAAAGAAAACGCCGGCGTTTCCAGGGAACAAATTGTACGGCACCTTGAGGCAAAGAGAATCCAGACAAGAATGCTTTTTGCGGGAAATCTGGTAAAGCACCCTTGTTTTGACGAACTTCGTAAAAACGGCGCTGGTTACAGGATTTCGGGAATTTTAAAAAACACTGACAGTATAATGAACAATACTTTCTGGATAGGCGTATACCCGGGAATGACAAAAGTAATGCTCGGAACAATGGTAAAAGAAATAAAGCGCGTGTGCGGCGCATGAGAGGGTTTATCAATAAGCTTTTTGAAGATAGAAAAGTTAGGTTTTTATTTGTCGGCGTGTTGAACACCATTTTCGGGTACGCCGTTTACGCCCTTTTCATTTATTTAAAGATGCATTACTTTCTCGCGCAACTGTTTTCAAGCATTCTCGCGATTACACACAGTTATTTATGGAATAAGTACTTTACATTCAGGAGCCCGGAAAGGTCTGCTTCGGAAATAATAAGGTTTGTTTCAGTTTATGGGGTAAGCTACCTGCTGAATATGGGAATATTATATGTGAGCATAGAATTTTTTAAATGGAACGCTTATTTTGCCGGATTTATCTGTCTGCTTGTGACAACAGTGATAAGTTATGTCGGACATAATAATATTAGTTTTCAGGAATCAAAATAATCTGCGTGAGGAACAAGGTGATGAAAATTAGAGTGGCAGATTACATTATAGAGAACCTTGTAAGCCTTGGAATAAAGGATATTTTTCTTTTATCGGGCGGCGGAGCCATGCATTTGATTGATGCCGTCGGTCGGAATAAAAAAATAAAGTACATTGCCAATTTACATGAACAGGCATGCGGATTTGCCGCTGAAGGGTATTCGCGGCTCAAGAACAGCCTTGCTGCCTGTATAGTTACGTCGGGGCCAGGCGGAACCAACGCGCTTACCCCGCTGATAAATTGCTGGCTTGACTCTGTACCGGTTATTTTTATTTCAGGGCAGGTAAAATTAAAGGATACGATATACTCAAATCCTGACTTACGTCAATTTGGCGACCAGGAAATCAATATTATAGATATGGTAAAGCCGGTCACCAAACATGCCGTGATGTTGACCGATAAATCGCAGGTAAGATTTGAGTTTGAAAAGGCATTGTATCTTGCTCAAGCAGGAAGGCCGGGGCCGGTATGGCTGGATGTGCCGCTTGACATCCAGTCGGCAGAGTTTAATCCAGATAAATATGCCGGCTTTACCGTTGAGAAACCCGGCAAGTCACCGGATATTGCCGCAATTGTTTCCAAAGTCATCGAAAAACTGGAAAAATCCAAACGCCCGCTGATAACGGCCGGACAGGGAATCCGTATTGCGGGTGCGATTAAACCTTTTTTGGATTTGATTGAAACTATAAATGTGCCAACAGTTACGTCAATATTAGCAAAAGATATTTTGCCGTTTAACCATCCGTTATGCACGGGCTTGCCCGGGATCGCCGGTCAGCGCGGCGCTAATTTCGCGTGCGCAAATTGCGATCTGCTCATATCAATAGGTTCTCGCTTGATGCTGAGGCATATTGGGTTTAATTACGAATTGTTTGCCCGCGAAGCATACAAGATTGTTGTTGACATTGACGGTTATGAAGCAAGAAAAAAATCTATCTCAGCCGATATGCCGATAGAATGCGACGCGAAAGTTTTCATAGAAGAGTTGCTGCGTCAGGTAAAGAAAAGAGGAGGCATTCAAAAGGATCATTCGCCATGGAGGAAACGCTGCGCGGAATGGCATAAAAAGTACAATACGATTGAAAAACAGTTCGAAAATCAGGGCAAATTGATAAATTCCCATTTGTTCATGGAAAGATTCTCGGAATTATCATCCGCTGGAGACATAGTGGTTACGGCCAATGGGTCCGCTTATATTGCCGCTTTGCAGGGTTACAGGGTTAAAACCAGACAAAGGTTGATTTACAACAAGGCTTCGGCTCCGATGGGGTTTGGTTTACCTGCCGCGATAGGGGCATGCGTAGCAAATGGAAGACGCCCTGTTTATTGTTTCGAAAATGACGGCTCACTGCAAATGAACATGCAGGAACTGCAAACCATCAGGCATTATAAACTTCCGGTAAAAATGGCGGTGTTCAATAATGATGGGTATCTTTCGATAAAATTAACGCAAAAAAGTTTTTTCCCGGACAACTTGACGGCGTGCCACCCCCAATCAGGTGTGTCAGCCCCCTCTTTTAAAAAAATTTGTGATGCGTACGGCTTGCCATATATGAAACTCGAAAATAAAAAGGATATAAATAAAGTTATAAAGGAGTTTATATCCGCGCGCGGTCCTGTTATTCTTGAGATATTTATGGACCCCTGGCAGGAGTTCCTGCCTAAAGCCGCAACTGTAATCAGGAGGGATGGAAGCATGTTTACCAAACCGCTGGAGGACATGTACCCTTTCCTTGACAGAGACACTTTCAGAAAAAACATGATAGTTAAAATAATAAACGATAAAAAGGATGGTGCATCATGAAATCAACCGAACAGAAAATGTTTGATACTCTGAAAAAACTCCGTGATGAATATGGGGTTGAGGCAGTAAAGGCAGAATTTGAGGCCGAGGGGTCCAGAACAGACGAGCTTGTGAAACTGAATGAAATAGTATTCAGGGCCGATCTGAACATGTACATAAAAATCGGCGGCTGTGAAGCCGTCCGGGACATTGACCAGTGCCTGCTACTCGGCGCAAAAGGCATCATGGCGCCGATGATAGAAACTCCTTTTGCTATGCAAAAATTTATCTCAGCCGCTACAAAAGTTTATACCGAAGAGGAAAGGAATGATATTGATTTTATTATAAACGCAGAAACCAAAACAATGCACGCAAACATTGACGATATTTATAGTAAGGGCAAGGGTTTTTTACAGACTGTCGTTATAGGACGTGTTGACCTTTCGGCTTCTTTAGGCATTCCCAGATCGGATATTAATAATGACACAATGCTGGAAATAACAAAAGATATATTGATAAAGTCGAAGCAATACGGCTATGTTTGCGGCTTGGGAGGAGATATTTCTAATATTGAAGCGGTTCCATTTATTATGAAGCTTGAGGAGTACATCGACAGAATTGAAACACGCAAGATTATTTTTAATCTAAAAAATGTTAAAAATAAATTGAATGGTGCAGTTAAAACAGCAATAGAATTTGAATATTATTACATGAAAAACAAACAAGCATTCTATGACAGGATGGCAAATGAAGATAAAGAACGGATTTTAAAGTTTGAAAAACGGCTTGCAGAGGCAGCAAAAAAAACAGAGGAAAATAAGTGACTATAAATAAGGAGAAAATTAAAGCAGTTGCTTTTGATCTTGATGGAACTTTATACATAGGCGAAAAGCTTATTGACGGGGTCAAGGAAACGATTGATTCTCTCAATAATAGCGGGATAAAAATTTTTTATTTTACAAATAATTCTGCGAAAAGCAGGGATGCTATTTATCAAAAGCTTTTTGCATTAGGATTATCACCACGGGCCGGTACAATATATAACTCTGCTTACGCAGCAGCAATGTATCTAAAGGAAAACAAATACAGAAGTGTATATTGCTTTGGCGCAAACGGTCTGAAAGACGAAATAGTTAACGCCGGCTTGAATTGCGTTCCTGCGGAAAATGGATCCCCGCAGGCCGTGGTAGTGGGGCTTGACCATGATTTTAATTACGACAAACTTGGCACGGCGTTAAACCTGCTGAAAAATAAAAATTGTAAATTTATAATTTGCAACAGAGATAGGACGTATCCGGTCGAAGGTAACTTGCTCATGCCTGGATGCGGCCCTATAGTGGCGGCGCTTGAATATGCGACAGAACGTACGGCCGATGTAATTATTGGGAAACCGAACACTTATATGCTTGAATTGTTGTGCCGGGACTGGAAACTTGTCAATCACGAAATACTCGTAGTTGGCGATACCTATGAAAGTGATATTGCAATGGCCAACAACTTTGGATCCCCGTCAGTTTTAATTGATCCATCCGGAAAAAAGATTGACGGCACGGTCACGATTACAAAGATATTGAATTTAATAAAATACATCGACGCTTAAATATATTAAAACAATTCGAGAAAATTCGGGGGCAATCTCTTCCCGGATGCAAAGAAATACGATATAATTCTACGATGTAACTAATTAAGTTGCCACGTAAAGTTATTATGTTCTACAAATTTAAAATAGAAAAAAAAGGCGGAAGACTGTTGAAAAGAATACTGCTCACAGGCGCTACAGGTATGATAGGCACTGCGATACTGAATGAGTGCGCCGTCAGGGGAATAGAGGCTGTGGCTGTTGTTAGACGCGATTCCAACAGAAAAAAAATAATCCCTGATTCAAAATGTATAAAGGTGGTTGAATGTGGGCTGGAAGAAATTGAAAAACTTCCTTCGATTTCCGGTGACGGTTTCGATGCTTTTTATCATCTCTCCTGGGCGAATACGGATAAAAGCGGAAGAAATGATGCTATAAAGCAGAACCTTAATATAGAATACACACTGCAGGCTGTAATGGCCGCGAAAAAAACAGGATGCAGCATATTTGTCGGTGCCGGTTCGCAGGCGGAATATGGCAGAGGAAGTAAACCGATAAGCGAAGACTTCCCTCCTGCACCCGAAACAGCATACGGAGCGACAAAACTTTCAGCAGGTAAACTGTCTGCTGATCTGTGCAGCCAATTCGGAATAAAACACATATGGACAAGGATTTTCAGCGTCTATGGCCCTAATGACAGCTTGGCGACAATGATAATGTATTGCATCGGCAAATTGCTGAAAAAAGAAAAACCTTTACTTACTAAATGCGACCACATATGGGATTATCTTTATTGTTCCGACGGGGCGCGAGCCCTTCTTTTAGCCGGTGAAAAAGGCAAGGATGGCAGTGTTTATAATATCAGCAGCGGTATTTGCCGTCCGTTGATTGAATATGTTAAAATGTTACGGAACGCGATTAACCCCGGACTTGAACTTGGGATCGGAGAAATCGAATACGGCCGGGATCAGGTAATGCATCTTTGCGCTGATATATCTAAAATTAAGAAAGATACTGGCTTTAAGCCAGCGGT
>JAPLJP010000162.1 GCA_026388535.1 Deltaproteobacteria bacterium
CTTCTAAGCAAGTGGCAGAGATTCTTAATTTGGATAATCAAACAGTCTTTAAAAAGATATCGACGCCAAAAAACTTTTGCTGGCTGGCCAGAAAAATTTCTCCGGAGCAAGCTGTTTCTGTAGGAAATGCGGACATCGAAGTGATTTTCTTGGTCAAAGAGCCTAAACGCTTTTACCCTAACGGCGAACTGGCCGCGCATTTGCTTGGATTTGTCGGCACGGACGCTAACGGGTTGGAAGGGTTGGAAAGTAAATATGACGAAGCCTTAAAAGGAAAAACGGAAAAACTGGCTTGGGCAAGGGATGCCAAAGGGAAAAAATTGTTTTTGCGCGTTGAAAAGAGTGAGAAAACAAAAGACGAAAACATAAACCTTGTTTTGACGATCGATAATCGGATTCAGTATCTTGTGGAAACTCATTTAAAAGAAGCTGTCCTTTCCAAGGGTGCAAAAGGAGGAGTTGTCATTGTCATGGATCCCAAGACGGGAGAAATTTTGGCACTCGCCAACCAAGTAGGATTCAATCCCAATAACATTGAGGGGCTGACACCGGAAAAATGGCGGAACCGTGCCGTTACCGATTATTTTGATCCGGGATCAACCTTCAAACCTTTTTTAGTGGCCGGCGCAATGCAAGAAAAGATCGTTAAGGAATCAGATAGATTTTACTGTGAGAATGGAAATTATAAAGTGGCCAATCGTGTCATTCATGAAGCAAACAGAAAACGTCACGGAGTATTGGCAGTCCGTGAGATATTAAAATATTCCAGCAACATCGGCTCTGCAAAAATCGCTCAAAAGATGGGAAAAGAAAAATTCTACGATTATATACAGAACTTTGGTTTTGGAGCGAAGACTGGGATAGATTTACCCGGCGAGTCTGCGGGATTGGTAAGGCCGGTGAAAAATTGGGTGCCGGTTGATACTGCCATGATTGCTTTTGGCCAGGGTATTTCGGTCACGGCAATTCAATTAATTACCGCTGTGTCGGCCATCGCTAACAACGGCGTTTTAATGAAGCCTTATATTGTGCGCGGCATTGCCGATAACAATAATCGCCTCATTAAACTTTATACACCAACAATAGTGCGTAAAGTTATTTCTCCCGATGTGGCAAAGCGTCTCACAAATATGCTGACGGAAGTTGTCGGTGCTCCTGATGGCACTGGTAAAAGCGCGCACATTGTCAATGTCGCCGTCGCCGGTAAAACAGGAACTTCACAAAAGTTCGATTTTAAACGCGGCGTATATTCATCGGAGAAAGTGCGCACATCTTTTATGGGATTCTTCCCGGCCGATAATCCGCAGGTTGCTATCCTGGTAATGCTTGATGAACCGCAGAGAGATAAGTGGGGCGGTGTAGCCGCGGCGCCAGTATTTAAAAATATTGGGGAACAGATACTCAATTGTTTTAAAACAAATATTCGAGAAACTCCTGTCTTTGAAGCGGATAAAACAGAAAAAGTCCAATTGGTTTCAGCGCAGCAAACTTTAGCCCCGCAAGATGTTACCGGCGATGATGATTCGACCATGCCTGATTTTTCGGGTTTGACGATCAGGGAAGCAATGAAAAAAGCAAAAGCGGAATCAATAGAGCTTAAAGTATCAGGCAATGGCTGGGCCGTGCGCCAGTATCCGCAAGCCCACACACCCTTCGGAGATGAACGAGTGTGCAATGTTGTTTTTGAGTTGAACAATTGAGGTTGACATGAAGTTTAGCCGCTTACTTGAAGGATTAGACATAATCAATATTTTCGGAGACTCTAACCAAGATGTCTCCTCTGTTTGTTATTCCGCGGATCAATGCGAGGATGGCTCTTTGTTTGTGGCTGTTACAGGTTTAAAACATGACGGGCATGATTTTATTATGGAAGCGATAGACTGTGGAGCGCGGTTTATTGTTTATGAAAAAGATTTCCATGCTCCTTCTCAGGTAACAGCAATTAAAGTGGCTGATAGCCGGCGTGCTTTGAGTGCTCTAGCCAAAAATTATTTTGAATGCGGTGTTTTAGGTACCGTCAATTACCGTTACAACGATAAAACCTTTCCCGCGCCGAATACTACTCCGGAATCTTATGAGTTGCAGAAAATCTTGCGCGAGATGGCTGATGATGAGGTCACACATGTTATTGCGGAAGTTTCGTCCCATGCTGTTGATCTGAAAAGGGTTGATGACTGCGATTTCGATCTGGGTGTTTTTACGAATCTTACCCGCGACCATCTTGATTATCATTTGACAATGGAAAATTACTATCAGGCCAAGAAACGATTTTTTGCCGAAGTGTTGCCTCAAAGCAAGAAAGTTCATCCGCAGAAAATGGTTATTAATGCTGATGATCAATGGGGACAAAGAATTTTACGGGAAGTGAAACTGCCGGCCATAACTTACGGAATAGAAAACGACAGCGCAATTGGAGCGACAAACTATGAATTATCATTAGCCGGAATAAAAGCCCGGATTAATTTAGCGGGGGAAACTTGTTCCATAACTTCAACGCTTATCGGTAAGTTTAACCTCTATAATATTTTGGCTGCTGCTGCCGCCGCCTCGATTTTAAAAATTTCTTCTTCAGCGATTAAAAGGGGAATTGAAAATTTGTTTTATGTTCCCGGACGTCTGGAAAAAGTTGATTCGTCATCCGGATTTAATATTTTTGTTGATTACGCACATACGGATGATGCGTTAAGGCGCGTGCTACAAAATTTAGATGAGCTTAAGAAAAAACGCATTATTACCGTTTTTGGCTGTGGCGGAAACAGAGATCGAGGCAAGAGACCGCTCATGGGTGAAGCCGCCACCACTTACAGCAATTTGACTATTGTGACTTCGGATAATCCCCGTCTGGAAGATCCATTGGCGATCATTGCGGAAATAGAAACAGGAATTGATTCAAGTAAGATACAAAAAATAAAGCCCGGTAATTTGCACTTGAAGAATGGGACTCAAGGTTACACAGTAGTTCCCGAACGGAGAAAGGCCATTGAAACTGCAATAAGCGCGGCTCAAGCGGGAGATATTATTTTGATCGCGGGCAAGGGTCATGAGGATTATCAGATTTTGGGAACAGATAAGGTGCCGTTTGATGATCGTGTTGTTGTAAAACAGACTTTAGAAGAGAGGAGCCGATTACAATAAATTGATGAATAATGATTCGCCGAAATTTTCATTAGAGGATGTGTTGAATGCAACTGCCGGAACTTTAATTTCCGGAGTGCCGGAGAACACATTTTATGGAATTTCCACTGATTCGCGTTTGATAAAAAAAGGGAATCTCTTTATTGCGTTGAAAGGAGAAAAATTTGACGGACATGATTTTGTGCGGAAAGCCTTAGAACAAGGTGCCGCCGGAATTATGGTGCATGATTATGCAAAAATCAATCAAGCCTTGACGGATAAAACTACCGCCTTGATTAAGGTTGCCGATACACTACTTGCGCTGGGAGATTTGGCTCATGAATGGAGGAACCGATTTTCCATTCCGGTGATTGGATTGACAGGCTCTTCAGGGAAGACAACAACTAAAGAAATGATGGCGTCAATCATCGGTCTGGAAAAAAATATTATAAAGACTGAGGGAAATTTAAACAATTTGATCGGACTGCCGCAGACCATATTTCGTCTTACCGCGGAACATGAATTGATGATTTTGGAAATGGGTACAAATACTAGAGGAGAAATAAAGCGACTCACGCAAATTGCCGCGCCGAATATAGGCTTGATTACGAACGTCGGCCCGGCGCATCTGGCCGGATTTGGTTCAATGGATGTTGTCCGGGAGGAAAAAAGCGATCTGTTTTATAATATGTCGCCTTCAGGAATTGCCATTATTAATCTTGACGATAAAGCGGTCACAATTACCGCTGAAAGATGGAGTGGCCGAAAAATTACTTTCAGCATGAGTCCTAATGCCGATATCACTGTAAAAGATATAGAAAGAAATGGTGTCAAGGGAGTGCGCTTTAATTTAGTCATTAGCGGCAACACTCAGAAAGTGGAGATGAAAATTGCCGGTCTTCATCATGTTTACGATGCTATGGCGGCCGCAGCCACGGCTTTTGCTGTGGGCATAGATATCAAGACGATAGTGGAAGGCCTAGTGGAATTTCGTCCTTTTAGCGGACGCATGGAAATGATCAGGCTGCGTAACGGCGCCTTTCTTTTGGATGATTCGTACAACGCCAATCCCGCCTCAGTGCGGGAAGCTTTGATGACGTTGAAAGATTTGAAGATCCATCATAATGGTTATGTGTTTTTAGGAGATATGTTGGAGTTAGGAGCGGAAGCCGGCGAAATGCATCGTAAAATTGGAATGTTGATAGCGACCATTGGCATCAATGCCCTTTTTCTTCAGGGTGATTTTTCCAAGGTTACCGCTGCTGGCGCGATTGAAGGAGGACTTTCGCCGGAAAACATTTTCTATTTATCTGATAAAAAGCAGGGCATTGTTTACTTAAAGGCGCATTTAAAAAAAGGAGATTGGATTCTGGTGAAAGGTTCGCGCGGGATGAAGATGGAAAGAATTGTGGCTCAAATATGCGATGATTTTGGCGGTGATAGAATCAGTAGAGATAATAAAACGATTCATTAATCAGGAGTGAATAGAATTGATTTACCATTTATTATATCCTTTACATACTACGTTTTCATTTTTTAACGTATTTCGTTATATTACGTTCCGCACTATTTTTGCGTCTATCACCGCGCTTTTGATTTGCCTGGTGGTTGGTCCGTGGATGATTCGAAAACTGCAAACCATGCAAATCGGCCAGCAGATCAGAGAAGACGGACCGCAAAGCCATTTGACCAAAAAAGGTACTCCCACGATGGGAGGAGTTTTAATTATACTTGCAGTGGTAATTTCCACTCTGCTTTGGACGAATTTTTCCATTAATTATGTTTGGCTGATATTGCTGGTGACAGTTGGTTATGGATTGATCGGATTTATTGACGATTACAGTAAACTTGCCGGTAAGAGTTCCAAAGGCATTCCCGGTAAAACAAGGCTGGTCGCGGAAATTATAATCGCTTTGTTCGTTAGTGTTATTCTTTATTTGAATCCCGATTTTAATTTGCAAGTAACAGTTCCTTTTTTCAAAACTATATTACCGGACCTTGGTTGGGGCTATATTCTGCTTTCCACATTTATCATTGTGGGCGCGGCCAATGCCGTAAATTTAACAGATGGTCTTGATGGACTGGCTATCGGTCCCGTGATTATTTGTTTTGCCACTTATATTCTTTTTGCCTATTTTGCCGGAAACGTGAAAGTCTCATCGTATTTGCGAGTTGTTCACATTTCCGGCGCCGGTGAACTGGCAGTATTCTGCGGTGCTCTTGTGGGGGCTGGGCTTGGTTTTCTCTGGTTTAACGCTTATCCCGCAGAAATTTTTATGGGAGATGTCGGCTCACTTTCTCTTGGCGGAGCGTTGGGAACGGTGGCGATTATAACCAAACAGGAAATATTGCTGGCTATTGTCGGCGGCATATTTGTCGTGGAAACGTTCTCGGTTATTTTTCAAGTTGGTTACTTCAAAATGACTAGAGGAAAACGCATTCTTCGGATGGCGCCACTGCATCACCATTTCGAATTGAAGGGTTGGGCGGAACCGAAAGTAATTGTGCGGTTTTGGATTATTTCTATTTTATTGGCTTTAATGGCTATAAGCACATTGAAGTTACGTTAGAGGAAGTATGAATCTTACCGGTAAAAAAATAGTCGTAATCGGCATGGGCAAAACAGGAATTGCCACGGCTAGGTTTTTAGGTAAACAAGGCGCGAAAGTAGCCGTCACGGATGAGCAACCGATTGATAAATGGGGCGGTGAGTTTGAACAGATCGCCAAAGAAAAATGGTTGGAAATCGGCAGCTATAATATTCGTATTTTAACGGGCGCATGCATAGTTGTTCCTTCTCCCGGTGTTCCTCCTCATAATGTTTTATTAGTTGAGGCGCAAAAAAGGAATATACCTGTTATCAGCGAAATTGAAATTGCTTACCGGTTTTTGAAAGTTCCGGTAATTGCTGTAACCGGCACTAACGGTAAAACGACAACGACAACCCTGTTGGGTGAAATTTTAAAAGGCTCAGGAAAGAAAACATTTGTCGGTGGAAACATTGGCAATCCTTTGATTGAATATGCGGAGGGCTCACAGAAAGATGACTTTATCGTTGCTGAAATCAGCAGCTTTCAGCTTCAATGGATAGAAAAATTCCGGCCGTTTATTGCCATGCTTTTGAATATCACCTGTGATCATATCAATTATCACGGATCTTTTTCGGAGTATCGCCGCATCAAGACCAGAATATTTGCTAATCAAACAAAAGCTGATCTTGCGATTATTAATGCCGCTGATCCGGAGCAGGAAGATATAGCCAGTATCATTAATGCGCGGGTTATAAAATTCAGTTCTAAAAGAGTGCTGCAAAAAGGAATATTTATTAAGAAAAATAACATTGGTCTGAGAATGCCCGGTAAGAATGAAGAGCAATATCCCCTCAGCATTATTAATCTTCCCGGCTTGCATAATATGGAAAATGTGATGGCGGCGATAATGGCGGCTCGCTTCTGCGGCTGCAGTCAGGAAAATATAATCGCCGCTGTTGCCGCCTTTCGCGGATTGCCGCACCGAATCGAGTTTGCGGGAGAAAAGAATTCGGTGAAATTTTACGATGATTCCAAGGGAACAAATGTCGGTTCCGTTGCGCGAGCGTTGGAAACATTCACTCAGCCCGTAATTTTGCTTTTAGGCGGCCGCGATAAAGACGGTGATTTTGAAACCTTAAAACCAATGCTCGCGGCGAAAGCCAAAAAAGTGATTTTGTTCGGCGAGGCGCGTGATCGTATAGCGTCTTTAATTGACGGGCATACACCGATGTTGAAAAAAACGAAACTACGGGAAGCCATAGAGAGCGCTTATAAAGAAGCTCAGTCCGGCGATGTTATTTTACTCTCGCCGGGTTGCGCCAGCTTTGATGAATTTGCCAATTATAAAGAACGGGGTATTTTTTTTAAGGATGTGGTTAGGAATCTGTAAATGGATGCTGCGGTTAAAAAAGAAGATAGATTGCCGGACATTATTTTACTTTTAGTTACTTTGATTTTGGTGACTGTGGGCACGGCGATGATTTATTCATCCAGTTCCATTATTGCGTTAGAAAAATTCAAGGACGGCCAATATTTTTTGAAGAAACAACTCTTCTTTGTTTTTGTAGGCCTGACTTCTATGATTATTATGACCAAGATTTCTTACACGCAATTGAGAAAATGGGCTTATCCGGGAATGTTATTATCTTTTATCTTGCTTTCCATGCTGATGATACCGCATTTAGGAATGAAGCGCGGAGGAGCGACACGCTGGTTGAATTTGGGCGGCTTTTCTTTTCAGGTAACTGAGATGGTCAAAATTACAATAGTGGTCTTTCTGGCGCATTTGCTAACTCGAAAAGCATATCAACTGAAAGATTTCAGCAAGGGAGTTCTTGTGCCTTTAGGGGTTACCTCAATTGCCATTTTGCTGATTCTACTGGAGCCTGATTTTGGTACGGCTGTAATTATTGCCGCAATTCTTCTTTTAATGTTGTGTATAGCAGGGGCGCAGATAAAACATCTTTTATTTCTGGTGGCGGCTTTCATTCCTATCGGAGTATCTTTGATTTTGTATAAAGGATACAGGCTGACGCGTTTGACCGCTTTTCTGGACCCATGGAAGGATGCCGATAATACCGGTTTTCAGATTATCCAATCGCTGCTTTCTTTTGGCTCCGGTGGAGCTTTTGGAGTGGGAATAGGCGACGGTATGCAAAAATTATTTTATTTGCCCGAGCCTCATACTGATTTTATTCTTTCTATTATCGCCGAGGAAAGCGGCTTTATCGGAGTGACTATTATAATAGTTATGTTTGCTATTTTTACTTTTCGCGGTTTTATGATCGCTATAAAGGCTCCCGATCTTTTCGGGACATTGCTGGCCTCTGGGTTGACCATGGTGATTGCTTTGGAGGCGTTCATAAATATTGCCGGTGTAATGGGGCTTATACCACTAAAAGGATTGGTGCTGCCTTTTTTGAGTTATGGCGGAACCGCTTTTATCATGACCATGACGGCAGTAGGTATTTTATTGAATATTTCTACTCAGACATGATGAATTTAATGTCGAGGGAAGTTTGTTGCTGAAAGAACGGTTAAACGGTTTTAATTTTATATGGAGTGAAAATGCGCGTTGTAATTGCGGGAGGAGGAACAGGAGGGCACTTATTTCCCGGGATTGCCATCGCTGAAGAATTTTTAATAAGAAATGATAAATCAAGAGTTATTTTCATTGGAACCGAAAAAGGTATTGAAAGCAAATTGCTTAGCCAGCTTGGTTACGAGCTCAGAGAAATTGATATTGAGGGCGTTAAAGGTCGAGGGATTAAGGCATTGATGAAAGTAGTTTATCAGATTCCAAAAAGCTTATGGCAATCGAGGCGTATTTTAAAGCAGTTTAGACCTCACATTGTCGTGGGTGTGGGCGGCTACGCTTCAGGACCGGCAGTGCTTGCGGCTCACTTTATGAGTATACCTACCGCCATCGCGGAACAAAATGCAATTCCCGGCGTCACTAATAAAATACTGGGTAATTTTACGGATAAAATATTTATAACATATGAGCAAACCAGAACATATTTTCCGCAGGCAAAAGTAATTTTCAGCGGCAACCCGGTAAGAGCGTCGCTGGCAGCGCAACACGGCAAAGAGAAAAAAGAAAGAGATTATTGGCAACTGCTTATTTTCGGAGGTTCGCAGGGAGCTGAGGCAATCAACAAAAGCGTCATTGATATGCTGCCGCAGTTGCAGGGTATGAAAGATAAGGTGCGTGTCCTGCATCAGACCGGCTCAAGGCAATTGGAAGAAGTGAGGAATGCTTATGAACAATTCGGCATTCAGGCGGAAGTCACGCCTTTTATTGTCGGTATGGCTGAAGCTTACGCGGAAGCTGATTTAATAATTTGTCGCGCCGGAGCCACATCGCTGGCGGAGATTACCGCGGCGGGTAAGGCTGCGATTTTGATCCCATACCCATGGGCGGCAAACGACCATCAATTAAAAAACGCACAAGCTCTGGCCGCTGAGGGCGCCGCGGTAGTGATTCCGGAACGGGAACTTAGCGGCGTTAAGTTGTTTGGCGCCGTAGAAAATCTGTTGCAGGATGAACAAAAGCTGAAGCAGATGGAAAATAATTCATTGAGGATGAGCAAGCTTGATGCGGCGGCAACAATAGTTGACGCCTGTATTGAATTGATGGCAGGAAGAAATTAAATATAATAAAAATAAAGAGAATAGAAGGATCAATGAGAGTAGATAAAGAAAAAAGCCTGATGCAGCGAAAAGTAAAATGCATTCACTTTGTCGGAATTGGAGGCATAGGTATGAGCGGGATTGCCGAAGTTCTGGTTAATCTCGGTTACAATGTGGGCGGTTCCGACGTTCAGCCCTCAGAAACAACGGCGCGATTGCAGAAGATTGGAACGAAGGTAATTATAGGGCACGCAGCGGAAAATATAGGTAATGCCGATGTTGTTGTTACTTCCACGGCGGTAAAGGCGGATAATCCGGAAGTTGTTGAAGCGCACAGGAAAAATATTCCGGTGATTCCCAGGGCTGAAATGCTGGCAGAGCTTCTCAAAATGAAATTTTCTGTCGCTGTTTCGGGCAGTCACGGCAAGACCACAACCACTTCAATGATTTCCACAATCCTTGCTCATGGCGATTTGGATCCGACAATGGTCATTGGAGGAAAACTGGCGAGCATCGGCAGCAACGCCAGATTAGGTGATGGTGAAATCATTGTGGCGGAAGCTGATGAAAGTGACGGCTCATTTTTAAAATTGTCTCCCACAATCGCTGTAATTACAAATATCGACCTCGAGCATTTGGATTTTTATCCGGGCATTCACGAAATCAAAGAGGCGTTTCTAAAGTTTGCCAATATCGTTCCCTTTTACGGCTGTTCGGTTCTTTGCAGCGACAATATCCATGTACGGGAAATTACTCCTTTGATCAAGCGCAGGATGATAACTTACGGCATTGAAACACCTGCGGATTATAGCGCCCGGGAAATCAAATTTTTGAAAGGAAAAACCACCTACGGTCTCTTTTATAAAGGCAAAAAACAAGGGACGATAGAGTTAAATGTTCCCGGCATGTTCAATGTCTATAATTCTCTGGCAGCAGTAACGGTGGCGCGCGAGCTGAATTTAAATTTTGCAACCATCAAGGAGGGTTTGCAAAGTTTTTCCGGAGTACAGCGCCGTTTGGAAGTAAAGGGAAGAGTAGGCGATATAACAATAGTAGATGATTACGGTCATCATCCGACAGAAATCAAAGAGACGCTGGCCGCCATGCGGCAGATATGGAAGGACAGATTGATCGTTGTTTTTCAGCCGCACAGGTTCACCCGCACAAAGGCACTTTTTGATGAATTCACCAAAGCTTTCAGCAACGTCGATATTTTGATTGTGAACGATATATATCCGGCGAGCGAGGAGCCTATCGCCGGAATTAATTCCGCCGTGCTTTGCGAAGCTATCAGAAAAACAGGACAGACGCATGTGGAATATATTCCGCAGGCGGAAGGCACTGTGGAATATCTCTTAAAAACGGTGAAAGCGAAAGATACTGTCGCTACTCTGGGAGCCGGCAGTATTTATAAAATAGGCGAAGCTTTTTTGAAACAATTAGCGGCAAGGGAAGCAAAAAAGTGATGGCCGTTAAAAATAAAATTAAAGAAGCACTGGGAAATATAATCGCGGAGAAAATATTATATGATGAACCGATGTCGCGACATACATCGCTCAATGTCGGAGGCAATGCCGACGCCCTCGTGTTTGTAGAAAATGAAGACCAACTGATTGAGGTTATAAGGAGACTCAGAGAAAAGAAGATACAATTTTTCCCGGCAGGAAACTTAACCAATGTCATTGTGCGGGATGGCGGATACAGGGGAGCAATATTGCTGATGACCAGAATGAAAGAAATCAGTTGCGAGAACACGCCGCAAGACGGTTATTTAATTTCCGCTCAGGCAGGAGCGGCGCTGGCGAAAGTTGTCAGCCGCTCAGCGGCGGAAGAGCTTACCGGGCTTGAATTTTGCGCCGGTATTCCCGGCAGTGTCGGTGGCGCTGTCTGGATGAATGCCGGAGCGTACGGAAAAGAAATGAAAGATGTTATAAAGACGGTATTTTTACTGGATACCGCAGGCGGAAAGAAGACTATGAGCCGGGAAGAAATATCATTCAGTTACCGTAAGACAGAGTTTCCTGCCGATACGATAATACTGGGAGCTCAATTTAAACTGAAAAAGGACGAGCGGGCGAGAATCAAGAGGAAAATAAGTGAAATTATGCAATCGCGTCAAGAAAAACATCCCTTGGAATTACCCAATGCCGGCTCCATTTTTAAGAATCTGCCCGCTCAGGCAGCAGGGAAACTTATTGAAGATATGGGAATGAAAGAGATGACGGTGAGAGATGCGCAAATATCGTCTAAACACGCAAACTTTATTGTCAACAGGGGAAACGCTACGGCTTCTGATGTTTTAGCGCTGATTGCGCTTATTCAGTCCAAGGCCAAGAAGGAAAAGGGCGTGAATCTAGAAACGGAAGTTGTGATTGTCGGAGAAGATTGATGCTGAGAAGATCAGGAATTAAAGCGAAAAAAAACCGGATACGCAGGAGATTCACCAGCATGTCGGGAGATTTCTTTGCCGCAATGGGAGTAATGCTAGTTGCCGTGGTGATGACCTTTGTATTTATTTATGTTTACAACTTCCTTATAAGCAGGCCTTATTTTCAGATAAAAGAAGTTTCAGTGCGCGGGTTGAGGGAACTGACGGAGAAAGATGTTTTGGCATCGGCGGGAATAAAGCCCGCACAAAATCTGTTAGCTGTAAACACTGATGCGGTTATACGCCGGGTATCCGCAAATCAATGGGTAAAAAATGTATATGTCGGCAGGGAACTGCCCGACAAACTTGTTTTGGAAGTGCGGGAAAGGGATCCCTTGGTTTTAGTCAAACAAGGCAGTGATTTTTATCTGATGGACGGGGAAGGATTTGTGTTTAAGAAGCTGGGTAAAAGCGATGAAGTGGACCTTCCGATTTTGACCGGATTTAACGCTCAAGACAAAACCAAATCACGGCTTCTTCTTGGCACGCTTGATTTATTGAAGACAGTATCCACCTCCAGCAAGTATTCTTATTTGGGCACAATTTCCGAAATTAATATTGATGAGATATTCGGATTGTCCTTAATTTTCAATACGGGTATTTATTTAAAGCTTGGCATGAACGGTTTTGAAAACAAATTTAAGCAATTAACCATGGTTATGGCTGATCTGGAAAAGAGGGGCATAAGAAACGGCTATTTATGCATTGATTTGTCTGATGAATCAAAAGTTACAGTACAACGCAGAAACGCTCCCGGTATTGTGGAGCATAACAATAAAGGACAGCATTACCTG
Organism: Deltaproteobacteria bacterium; assembly: GCA_026388535.1. Classification (GTDB taxonomy): domain Bacteria; phylum Desulfobacterota; class Syntrophia; order Syntrophales; family Smithellaceae; genus Smithella. The sequence goes on from JAPLJP010000162.1 coordinate 12,501, forward strand.
ATATAAAAAGTTTGCGTGTTGATAAAATAAAAGAAGAGGTGAAAAACTGATGGGGAAAAAAAGCAATGTGATAGTTGGTCTCGATATCGGAACGACAAAGACCACGGCTATTGTCGGTGAGATTACCGAAACTGGCATTGATATAATCGGCATCGGGACATCTCTGACCAAGGAAATGAGGAAAGGGAGCGTTGTCAATATCGACAGCATGGTGGAATCGATAAAAACAGCGGTGGAAGAAGCAGAACACATGTCCGGATGCCGCATCAATTCGGTTTATGTGGGAATTTCCGGCAGCCATATAAAAGGACAGAATTCGTTGAGCATAGTCTCCATTAAAGGACGGGAAGTGGATGAGAGTGATGTAAAAAGAGCAATAGAAGCTTCCAAAGCCATTGCCATTCCCGTAGGCAGGGAAATAATGCACGTTCTTCCCCAAAGTTTTGTGATTGACGGTCAGGAGGGAATTAAAGATCCCATCGGAATGTCCGGCGTCCGGCTGGAAGCTAAAGTGCACATTGTTACCGGAGCCACCTCCGCTATTCAGGATATTGTAAAGTCTGTCAATAGAGTGGGGTTAGATATTGATGATATCGTTCTGGAGCAATTGGCCGCCGGTGAGGCGGTGCTAAGTGCTGACGAGAAAGATTTGGGAGTGGTGTTGGTTGATATCGGCGGATCCAATACTTCAATTACCATTTTCTCCGAAGCGAGCATCAAACATACCGCTATATTGCCGGTTGGAGGCAACTATCTTACTTCGGATATCTCAACCGGTTTACGTACTCCTTTGGGCGAAGCGGAGAAAATTAAAATTAAATACGGATGCGCTCTGACTTCCATGATTCCCAAGGATGAAACAATCAGGGTACCCAGCTTAGGCGGCAGGGAAGACCGTGAAGTATCACGTCAGATACTAGGAAGGATAGTAGAGCCGAGAGTGGAGGAAATTTTGAATCTCGCTTACAATGAAATTGTCCGTTTCGGTTTTGAAGATTTGCTGGCGGCGGGAGTTGTTTTGACCGGCGGCACGTCGCTTTTGGACGGTATTTGTGAACTTGCTGAAAAAATCTTTGACATGCCGGCGCGCAAAGGAATTCCGATCGGTGTCGGGGGATTGACCGATATAGTTAATTCGCCCGCGCATGCTATAGGTGTCGGTTTAATAATTTATGGAAATAATCAGTTAGGCGGCGATTCCATTTACAGAAAGACAACCGGTGTATTTGGCAACATGACAAGAACGGTAAAAAAAATATTTTCAGAATTCTTTTAAAAGAAAGGAGTGAGCATGTTTGAATTGACGGAAGTATGCAGTGAGAATCTGGCAAAGATCAAGGTGATTGGCGTAGGCGGTGGCGGCGGGAACGCCGTCAATACAATGATTTCATCATCCCTCAGTGGAGTTGATTTCATTAACGCTAATACGGATGCGCAGGCGCTCGGCGTATCAAATTCGCCAATTAAAATTCAAATTGGTGCGCAAATAACAAAAGGTCTGGGGGCCGGTTCCAACCCTGAAATCGGCAAACAATCGGCTATGGAGTCACGCGATGAAATCAGGCCGTACCTGGAAGGCGCGGATATGATTTTCATCACCGCAGGAATGGGCGGTGGAACGGGAACAGGCGCGGCTCCCGTTATCGCGGAAATCGCCCGTGAATGCAGTATCCTGACGATTGCCGTGGTTACCAAGCCTTTTCAATTTGAAGGCAAGAAACGTAACCTCCAGGCTGAAGAAGGAATCGCCCAACTGCGGGACGTTGTGGATACGCTCATTGTTGTTCCTAATCAGCGGCTTTTGAGCCTGGGCGGCCGCAATCTGTCGCTTCTGGAAGCCTTCAAAAAAGCGGACGATATTCTTTATCAGGCGGTCAAGGGAATATCAGATCTTATTCTGGTTCCGGGACTGATTAATCTTGACTTTGCTGATGTAAGAAGTGTTATGAGCAATATGGGCATGGCCATCATGGGCACCGGCGTGGCGAGCGGTGAAAATCGGGCGGTTGAAGCGGCGCAAAGAGCGATTTCATCTCCTCTTCTGGAAGACAACACTATCCAGGGCGCGCACGGGATTCTGCTCAATATTACCGGTGGATCGGATGTAAGTCTTTATGAAGTTAATGAAGCTTCATCATTGATTCAGGAAGAAGCGCATGAAGATGCCAATATCATCTTTGGAACGGTCATTGATGAAAATATGCACGACGAGGTTCGCATCACAGTCATTGCCACCGGTTTTGACAATAATATGCTGAAGAAAAAAGAACCCATCGGAAATGTTACATACTTAGGCGGTTATCGGCGGGAAGATTTAGCGACACCAACTTTCATACGCCGGGAGAAAAACATCAACAATGCTAATTTCGCGACGATGAGCATTAACGATGAAAATGACAGTATGAATGATATACAGATTCCCACATTTTTACGTCGTCAGGCCGACTGAAATATTTAGTCAGAGGATAGGACTTTAACGATGACAGAAAATAGTCCATGATAAAATTATGGATTGGAAACTGAAAAAAAAACATGTCACTCTTCTGGAGCGTGAGAATGGATATGTAAAGAAAGTTTGGGGCACACAAAACACGGTTTGCCTGACGTATCCCAATTATTACCGGACGGGCATGGCTAATCTTGGTTTCCAAACGGTTTATAAAATATTTAATGATCAACCTTCCTTTCTTTGTGAGAGATTGTTTTTGCCCGTTTCCGAAAACGAGGCCGGATTCATTTCCGGAGCGGATAAAATAGTTAGTCTGGAGAGCCAAAAGTCAATTACCGAATTTGATATTTTGGCTTTTTCTGTATCATTCGAAAACGATTACCCCAATATTCTAAAAATGTTGAGTAAGGCCGGCATACCCCTACTGGCGAGTGACCGTTCGGAAAGTTATCCTTTGGTTATCGGCGGCGGCATTGCGCTTACGCTTAATCCCGAGCCGCTGGCTGATTTTTTTGATTTGTTTATATTGGGTGAAGCCGAAGAAGTCTTGCCGCAGTTCTGCCGTTATTTTGAAGAGTCGCGCCGCCTTAATTGTGAGCGCCGGAAATTATTGAGAGATCTGCAAAAGCATATAAACAATATTTATGTCCCCTGTCTATATGAAGTAGAGTATTCCGCGGAAAGTAAAATCCAGTCCATTGCGCCGCGGGAAACGGGCTTGCCGGAGAGAATCAAAATCAAGCACATAAAAGATATAAATTCTTTTTTTACGGAAGAGATTATCAGCGCGCCAGAGACCGAGATGGAAGATATGTTTCTGGTGGAAGTCAACAGAGGATGCGCTCGAAGCTGTCGTTTTTGCGCGGCGAGCTTCGTTTATCGTCCGGTACGTTTCCGCAGTGATGCGGAAATCATGGACTCCATTGATCGTGGTTTGAAGAGAAAAAAGAAGATCGGCTTGGTCGGTACGGCTGTCTCCGATCATCCAGGACTTAAGCATATCTGTGAATACATTATCGCGCAGGAAGCACAGGCGGGGATAGGATCTCTGCGAATTGATCAAATTGATGAAAAGATTGTTGATCTCATCAAAGCTAATGGCATTGAGACTATCGCGCTCGCCCCAGAAGCCGGCAGTCAAAGTATGCGTGATTTATTACGCAAGGACATAAATGAAAAGGATATAATAAGAGCCGCGGGAATAATGGCAGAAAAAGAAATCCCCAATTTAAGGCTTTATTTTATGGTTGGACTGCCCAATGAAGAAGAGAGGGATATTGACGCCATCATTGAACTTGTCAGAAAAATTCAACATCACGTCCGGCATTGTTTCAAAGGGGAAAAAATGTTCCGGCGCATTACGCTGAGCGTCAATCAATTTATTCCTAAGCCGGCGACGCCTTTACAGTGGTGCGCTCTGGAAAATGTCAATATCGCCGGTAAAAAAATTAAAAAAATCGAAAATGCTTTTGGCCGGGAGAAGCAGATCAAGGTTATTAACGATGTTCCAAAGTGGAACTATGTTCAAGCCCTGCTTTCTTTGGGTGACCGCCGCGTGGGAGAAATATTGTTGTCAGTTAATCGTCTGGAGGGTAACTGGGCGCAGGCGTTAAAAGAAGTAAATATCAATCCCGACTTCTACGTTTACCGCCAAAAGCAATTTGATGAAGTACTGCCTTGGGATATCATTGATCTGGGCGTTTCTAAAAAAGCTCTTATAAATGAGTGCCGGAAAGCACTGAAAGAAACTTAAATTCACAACATTTCGCTTGTAAATTACCACCTCTCAGGTGGTAATTATCGGTAAGGTAAAAATAATTTTTATGCGATTCCCTTATTTCTCAAAAGACGCGAAAAACTCCCTGAAAAGCGAGAGCCGCCGCGAATCATCAAAAAGCTCAAGCGCATGATTTCTCCCTTCCTTTAATTTCTTGTTTAAGACATTCTGATCCCATGTTAATGAGTCCGACAAAATACGCGCAATAGAATTTACGCTATTAGTATTGTCGACAACTATGCCGAATTCTCCCACAGATTCGTTTAGTCCGCCCATTCCGGAGTGGATTACGATATTGCCGGCAGCCAGGGCTTCCAGGGCGGCGAGCCCGAAACCTTCATACAGGGACAACTGCAGATAGAACCTGCTTTTCTTCAATATAGCGATCTTATCCGCGTCATTGAGGCCGCCGGTAAATATAATATTCCCCTTGCAAGGCAGGTTTTCAATAATTTTCCGGAGGTATTCGGTTCCATCACCGGTAAGCCCGATAATATATAAAAAATAATCCGGATGTTCATTATAAAATTTATCGAAAACCATAATGGCGGTATCGACTCCCTTTCGTATTACATTTTCTGTTCTGCCCATCCATACCGTTGTAGTGATGATATTTTCTTTCGGAGATCGGTCATATAGATATTCGTTAACTTTGATTGAATGTCTTATTAGTGCCAGATTGGAACCCGTGTAGAATTTCTTTATATTTCTCATGTCCGATTTGGAAACGACAATGTTTATATTCGAAAACATGCTGCATGCAGTGAAAAGAAATTTTTGGACCAGATAATTTTTTTTGCCGGCAAAACTTTCGTCCAGATTATCAGCACCCCCCGTAAAAATTACCTTTTTAAAAAACAGTCTGGCAATCATGGCCGGAAGCAATCCAGCCCGGTAGAAATAGATGAAGGCGATATCGTATGTCCAGAACCTGAAAAAATTAAGAAATGATTTACTTAACTTTACATCGTAGCCCATTTCACGCAGCAAAATGATGTCTTTCCTGTAAAACCCCTGCAATGAGAACTGCCTGTAGTATTTTACGCTGGAATAAAAAATGATTCTTTTTGATTTATTTAGTGTCGATTTTTTTCTCATTATATTATCATTTCACGTTTTTCATTATTCAGCAATTATATTTTAAAACAAATGGAGCAGAAGATTATCATACGGAAGGAGGCCTCCGTTGGTTATGCTCAACATTCTGTATAAACCTGCAAGGCAGTAAACAATTATACAGAGCAGGATAGATAATTTTGTCATCTTTCCGGCGCTAACGGCAAGAAAGGCCGGAATGAGCAGAATCTCAAAGATTCTGAAATAAAAACTCAAACGCGTGGCTATATCGGTCGACATTGACAGGGCAACGAACAATGCAAAGGAAAGAAAAGATGCATTTATCAGTAGTCTTTTGACTTTTTCATTTATGTCAATTTTGTCGAACAGAAGCAGGAACGAAAAAAACACCAGCGCCCTTTGGAATACAGCCACCGAAAACAAATCTATCGGCCTGCCGAAATATTTGTCAGAAATGTAGAATTTCAATTTTCCCAGATACTCTTTCGGCAGCATATATCCTATGATATCCGGATCGAATTGAAACGACTCCCACACAAGGCGGATTAACAGCGCTCCGCAGATTATCAGCAGGTAGCTGCGGCGCGAAAGTTCGATTCTGGAAATCCAATAGAACGGCAGAAATATTACAGCCGATAGATGGATTAATGAGGCTGCAAGACAGAGTAGAAGATATTTCTTCCAGTCATTTTCGAGAATATATCTGAGTGAAAAAAAGACAAGGCCCAGGGCCAGCCCCTGACGTATGGCATTTATGTCGAAATACAAAAAAATAGTAATATAGTATACAAGAAGGGAAAGGGATATATTGTTTGAATATTTTCGCAGGACCGCATATTTGAGCGTAAAGGAGACGACAAAAACGCCGGCGACAAATAAGAGATACGAGTCAAATAACATTTTAATCAGATATTGAAACAGTTTAAACAGGTAATCGCTTGTGAATATTTCCGGATGAAAGAGTTTTACACTGTTGTTGAAATACTTCAAATAGGTGAACCAGTCGGTACCCACCTCGAATCTCAACGCGCCGAAAACAATAAAAGCCGCAAACAGGAACGGCGGCGCATATTTTACATAGGGCGAATCATTTTTTAAATGATTCTTTACCGCTGCTGCAAGTCCAAGGATAATAATGAATAAATAGTAGATCACAGTTTACACCCGAATTTTCTGTCGCGTCGTTTAAAAAATCCGTACAAAAAACTGGTCAGTCTGTCAGGGGACAGGATGCAACAGAGGAGGAACACAAACTGCAGCGGATAATTATTCAGGATTCTCCAGTCCAGTAATTTTTTCAATGAGAATTTCCGGTGGCCCAGCAGGATAGCCCTGCGTATCAGCGAAAGCTGTTGAAAGGCGATAAATTTTGTGACAGATGCCCTGAATTTATCCGGCACAATGTCGCCTTCTAAAGCGGCTTGCAGCATCTTCGACACTTCAAAATCTTCGAACTGCATAAGTGTTGTTGTATTTGAGGGGATCTCGAGATGGTAAATCAGGAGAGGAGAGAGGCTGAACACCACTGGATATTTCAGCGCAATCCTGCACCACATATCCGTGTCTTCCGTCAGGATGACATTTTCCTTATAGGCGCCAAGTTCCTGAAAAATCCTCTTTGGGATACAGCAGCCGGAATTGCAAAAGGGGGACAGGGCGTTGGTGTAGAAAACCCGGAAATAATCATCGAGTATCCCGTCGTTCACACCGGATGGAAACAGGGCATCATATGAATTAGAGTTCATGCTTCCGTCGGCAAATCTGAAAATGACGTTCGTCCCGTATATGCCCGCTTCAGGATATTTGGAGACAAGTACTGCCATTTCAGATAAAAAGCCATGGAGCCATTCGTCGTCACCATCTAGAAACGCGATGTAATCACTGGCCGCTTCCTGTATGCCCCTGTTTCTCGCCGCGGAAACACCGCAATTGTCCTGGGTTATGACCCTGAGTTTCGGGCTGTTGATTTGCGAGATTATCTGAGCCGTTCCGTCCGTTGATCCGTCATTGACTACGATCAGCTCATAATTTTCATAATCCTGGGTAAGAACCGAAGAAATCGCCCTTAATATATAGGGATCCTTGTTGTAAACCGGAATGACGACTGAGAAGCATATTTTATCCTTCATAACACAGTCTCCAGTCGCAAGGATTGCCGAAAAGCTAATATTAGTCTCCTTGTTCTTTGTTCTCCAATCAATTTTACCATGAGTATTCTGGTGGAAACCTTCAGAAATCTCATTATGGAATAGACGCTCGGCAGCCTGCTGACATGAATCATTCTGGCATAATGCATCTCTCTGAACATCTTCATGCTGTTTTTTGGATTATTGCTCTTGCCGCCCTGGACCATAGCGGCAAGAATAACATCAGACGCAAAAAGAGGCTTATTACTGACGAGTTCACGGAGTAATAATTCATAGTCACCGGCAATCGAAAGATTCTCGTTAAATGGCCCATGACATTCAAACAGGCTTCTGTGATGCATCACTCCCTGATGTGACAGCTGCATGTACGAATAAAAGCGCCTGCGTATCTTTTCCCATGGTAAACCACTTATCCACAGAATATCGCCGGCAGAATTGACTATTGCAACTTTTGCATAAACTATCCGGATGGCGGACATTTCCGCCATATGCAAGAATGGAATGAGCTCTGCAACAGATTCTCCGTTCCAGAAGTAATCGTCCGCGCCCAGAAAGCAGATCCAGTCGCCGCGAATTATTTTTAGGGCCTTGTTCCATGCATGACAAATGCCGCGATCAGGATTCGATTCCCAATAGGCCATTTGTGGGGAATATTTTTCTATTATATCGACAGATCCGTCGACAGATCCGCCGTCTATAACAATCAACTCGATGTTTGAATAGCTCTGTGTCAGACAACTTACTATGCATTTTTCGAGGCTGTCTGCAGAATTCATTACGGCTATAACGATCGAGACCATCGGTTTTTTGGAAGAGATATTATTTGAATAAGCGTTTATTGGAGCCTCCTGGGCTTATATCTTTTAGGTTGCAGGCGTATTTTCTGGTGCATGCATTTTTCCGATTCTAAGAATTTGTGAATTACAGAAAGTATTATTATCAAATAATGTTGCAGCTGGAACAGTCTTTTAATCTCAAACCATCCCAGCTGCAATTAAAAAATTACTTTGCGGTATAGCCGCGGCCGTCGAGACAGGATGCCATAGCGCGTTGATAATCATCTCTCTTTTGCATGATCTGATCATCGGGAATTCCGGAAGGGCTCCTAGTTGGATCATAGTTTGTCTGGCCCACTGCCCAGGTGTGGCATTCATAACGATCCCTTGCCTGTTGCTCTTCGCTTTGGCCGTTACGGGGATAGATAAACATTTTACTTTCCGTGCTCTCTTCTGTGGCAGGCGGTGTCTGACTTACGTCGCCCTGAGGAGGTTCGACAACGACATAGCCTCCCGCCGTTTGAGTATAATATGTTTCATTTGCATAATAGTAAGGTATTCCGGTCATCCAGATAGTGGTATAAGCAAAGGGCAAAAAGGGAACAAACAGTCCGATAGGTGGGGCAACCACGGCAAATCTTCCGCGATGCGGGCGGTACCAGGCTCCATTGGAGGAGTAATATCGGGAATGTCCATACATTACCGCTCTGTGATCTCGGGGGAGAGATCTAACTGACTGACCGCGTGCCGGGTATGAATGGTTGTGTTGATAGCGGGAATCAACAAAATTATTATGCTGAGGTGCTGGTGCCCGTTTAGCAGATTGCGCCGGCGCTCGTCCGGGACCTCTGGGACTTCTGGGACCTTCCGCCTGTGCTTGTTGCGTAAAGTAGAAGATGCTTATTCCCGTTAACATAAATAATGACAGCGCTATGGCGAAATATCGTTTTAAATTAATATATGACATGGTAATTACCTCCAATCATTTACAAATATTTAAACTTACTACCGTACAGTATATCCACGGCCTTCCATACAGGCCGACATTGCCCGGCGAAACTGCAAGGCCTTTTTTTCCTTGTGAAGATCGCGCCCTTGATCATGGTTGTTGTAAGCTTCCTCCATCTGCCTTGCTGATTCCTGGCGGGAAACGTCAGAAAAAGCTCCAGCCATAGCGCCGCTGGCTGCTCCGATTAGAGCTCCCCCCCCGGCATGCCGCGGCCCGGCTCACGCGATTGTTGTTCAGCGGATTGTCCCTGGTTCGGATAAAAATAAATTTGCGTAATTGCCGCAATGTTTTCATCCTGTTGAGGTTGAGTGACAACCTGTTCCTGCGGATAGTAATAGCACGAACTCAGCAGGAAAACCGCCGAAAGAAGCAAAAATTTTGTCCAGTCTTTAGCTAAACACATTGTTTTCTTAAAAATTTTATTAATCATGGTTTATTTTCTCCGTTCTAAGCTTTTAGGATTGTCCTGATAAACTTCTTATAGATTATAACACTTTTTTTACATAATTAAATTAAATCATTCTTTAATAAAAAGCAATGATTGTGCCAAATTGGCGTGAATATAAGCTAAAAAGCGATTATGGCTGTTGGGATCGCCAAGAGGTTCTGTTTCGAAAAAGTACTTGAGGCAAAATTACGCAACAAGCTGGCAGGGCATGAGGAGATTCTCACCAATGATATCTGGAAAACAAAGGATAAACGGACAGCAGTTGCGCCCGTTTTGCCAAAAATTATGAAGATAAAAGTTTATATAAGTCAAGTTTAGAAAATAACAGGGATATATCCAACTTCACAAGTGGAACATATCCCTGTTTAATGTTTTTATACGAATCAATGATTATTACTTCGCAGAAGCAGGAGCGGCAGCAGGAGCGCTCATTCCCAAAGATTCCATTATCTTTAATGCTTTATCTTTTAAAGAAGTTGCCACGTTGACAGCGTCCGCGAAGCTTCCGATTTTAAAACTTTCCTCTGCTTTGGTCCATTCATCTTTGATAGAAGCGAGTCCTGCTTTGGCTTCAGCAAGTTTTTCCTTGGTCAGGCTCGCCGGAAGCTTTTTGACTTTGGAAAGAGAATCCACTTTGCTTTGAATATCAGCGACCGTTTGGGGAACTCCCTGACTTAATTCTGTCCATTTTTTCGTCAGCTCTTCCTTTTTGGCTTTCGCGGCGGCCAGCACTTCCCTGGCCTTACCGGCAAGGGCGGTTGCTTCTTCTAAAGCGGCTTTATACTCGCCTTTAACAATCTTTTCTTTTGCGGTGGCTAGAGTGTCTTCCAGTGACTTAACCTCATCAGGAATAATCTTGGCTGCTTCGGCCTTGGTCGCGTTGACGGCCTCTTCGGCGGTTTTGATCGCCAGTTCCGCAGCGCCTTTACCGCCGGAACAGGCCATTAAAAAAGATATACTTACAAACAGGACAACAGCTAAACCAACTATAATTTTCTTCATGTTAATTAATCCTTTCACGATTTGTATTTTTCTGAAGTAGGGAGACAATTTCACCCATACTCGATACGGTTACTTTTAATTATTTTCTTGTAGTATTACGCGACTTATTTATTTATCAGTTTCGTTCTATTCCTTATGATCTGACTCTTTGCTTCACCTCCTTCCCGTTTATTTTCTTATTATTTGTTTTCTTTAACAATCACTTCTTCTTAAGGATGCCGTATAAAAATAATAATATAACAGCGCCGCTGACAGCCAGAAGAAAACTGCCTATGTTAAATCCCGTAACTGTTCCCAACCCCAGAAGTGATCCGATAAACCCGCCGACAAGAGCACCCGCAATTCCTATCAGGATGGTGGTGATGATTCCTTCAGGACTTTTGCCCGGCATGATAATTTTTGCGAGCACGCCTACAATTAATCCCATAACGATCCAGGACAGAAATCCCATTGCTGACCTCCTTTATTAATTTCCCGGCTTAAATCCTGACTGACAATGAATTGCAGCCCTTTAATTAATTATAACCGGGTTGCTTGGAATGTATCGAAGCATTAAGTTGTTAAAAAAATATATTTCTAATTTTTTTAAGAAAAAACACTTTTAAATGTGCATAATTTTAAGCGCATTATTAGATAAAATCAATCATAAATTTGTGTGAAAGCTCTGTAAGTAGTTCACTTATCAAGATTCCTTTATCTACTTCGAATCCAGCCAATCAATTTTGTGCACGGCCAAATAACGCTCAACGGCTTGCTCAACGGGATGACAGGTTAGTAAAACTAGACGATGCGATCGACAACCGGTTGGATATGATTAAAGGCCGCAAAACACTGAGTGAGCGGTTTTATAGGTTGAAGAATTAAGAAGGAATCATGCTGGAAGCGGTC
>JAPLJP010000041.1 GCA_026388535.1 Deltaproteobacteria bacterium
CGGTATCCTTTTTTCTTCTGGAAAACCCGTAAATGGCCATTAAGAATTTCGTCAAGGGTTTCTTCTTCCATCGTAAAAAATATTTCTGCCTTAGTCCAGCTTATGAGTAAAAATACCGCTGCGTAATTTAGGCTCAAACCATGTTGACTTCGGAGGCATTATCGCTCCCGCGTCGGCAACTTTAATTATTTGTTCCATGGTAGTGGGATAAAGAGAAAATGCCACGGCAAATCCGTCTTTGTTCACCAGCTTTTCCAGTTCATCCATACCTCTTATACCGCCAATGAATTTGATACGGTCATCCACTCGCGGATCTTTAATTCCTAAAATGGGATAAAGCATATGTTCCTGCAATATGGCCGCATCCAGGCTGGCTACGGGATCACTTTCGTTATACTTTCCTTTTTTAATTGTTATTTTATACCACTCACCGCCTAAATACATCCCGAAATCATGAAGCTGTTGCGGTGATCTTGCCGTAAAGTTTTTACTGACTATAAAGCAGGAACTGATTTTCTCGATAAATTTTTCCGGAGTCAGACTGTTCAGATCTTTTATGGCGCGGTTATAATCCATGACCCTAAGTTGAGTGTGAGGAAATAATACAGCCAGTACTGATTCGTATTCGTTTACGGGATCAACGGATTTATCCCGACCGCGCCTCATTCTGGCCACGGTAGCGGCCGCGGCGGCGCGGTGATGTCCGTCAGCTATATAGAGGGCATCGACCTCGCGAAATTCTTTTTTAATTTCTTCAATTTGTTTGGCGTCAGTTGCAATCCAGACTCTGTGAATCACGCCGTCTTCGGCAGTGAAATCATATTCGGGAGCGCCGGCCGTTATTTTATCTACGATATTATTCAAGTTTTTCCGTTCCCGATAACTTATAAATACCGGGCCGGTTTGTGCGTTGACTGTATCCACATGGCGGATGCGGTCTTCTTCTTTATCCTTTCTGGTTAATTCATGTTTCTTGATTTTTCCGGCATCGTATTCGGACGCGCTCATCGTGCCAACTATTCCTGTTTGCACTTGAGCGCCCATTTGCTGTCTGTAAATGTAAAAGCATGGCGATTCATCCTGCAGGAGTATTCCTTGCTCACGCATATGAATAAAGTTACGTTTCGCCGTCTGGTAGATCAGGTCATCATTGCTTTTCGTATTATCGGGAACATCAATTTCCGATTTTTCCACATGCATAAAGCTCAAAGCGTTGCCTAAAACAGCTTTTTGTCCCTCTTCTCTGGTCATAACATCGTAAGGAAGAGCCGCCACCTGGGAAACAAATTTTTTTTGCGGCCTTACCGCCTTAAAAGGTAAAACTAACACCATAATTAAATCTCCTTAATTAAATCTTCCGTTGCGGAACTGATAACATACTGTCATAATCAAGACAATATAAAATTATTTAAGGGAAATATATATGAAAAATTCATTAGTTTTTATTCATGGTTTGGAAAGCACAGCGCAAGGCGCCAAGGGACAATATTTTTCGCAGAATTTTCCGCAAATGATTATCGAAGATTATGTTGGAGATTTTACAAAGCGCATGAACAAACTGAACAGTCTTCTTGCCGGAAAGAATGATCTGATCATAGTGGGATCAAGTTATGGAGGTTTAATGGCGGTCCAATACTCCATGGAAAATGAAAGCCGGATAAAAAAATTGATTTTGCTGGCACCAGCTTTGAATCTTCCCGAATTCAAAGCTAATTCTTATAAACCATTAATGATTCCTGTTATTATCTATCATGGAACCAACGACAATATCGTCAATCCCAAAATAGTGAAAAAAATCGCCTTGAAATGTTTCAGCAATCTGGAACATCATCTAGTGGAAGATGACCATTCCCTGCATAAAACTTTTCCTGTGCTCGACTGGGAAAAGCTTCTAATGACAGGTTGATACTTCAATATATCATCATAATTACAAAAGCATTCTGCCGTAAATTACCTTGACAATCTTCTTTTGATATCTTAGTCTTTTTCAAATTTTGCTGGATTAATAATTATGTATTCAAAAAAAATAGTCATTCGCTATACACCTGATATTGTTCAACAGCCGGTAATTTATCAACTGGTCAAACAATACAACCTCGTCTTCAATATTCTAAAAGCGAGGATTTTTCCACGCCGCGAGGGTGTTATTGTTCTGGAGTTAAGCGGTTCAAAAGAAAATTTCGACCACGGCATTCGTTTTTTAAAAGAAATGGGACTCAAGGTAGAGCCTCTATCCAAGAGCGTCAGCCAGAACGCCGATAAATGTGTTCACTGCGGAGCCTGCACCGCTTTTTGCCCAACAGGAGCGCTGGCCTTTGAAATGAAATCGCAAAAAGTTATATTTGATCCTGAAAAATGTAACGGCTGTGAGCTTTGCGTTTCCGCCTGTCCCGTGCGCGCCATGGAAATAAATCTTCTTTAAAGCGTTAGAAATTATACACTTGCGTTATTGAATTAGGCAGCGAGTGCAAACACCTTCGCTTGCTGCGGAGTAAGCGAGCGAATACTGAATGGTATGTTTCTTAAGAATAGGAGTTCTTTACGGCTTGCCAGGGAGAACTTCTATTTTGCAATGTCCTTTCAATGCCGCTATGTCATCCGCCGCAAGCTCTAATGAATCAGATTGAATTAAAGGGTACATAACCGCCTCGACGTTTTTACTATGATTTAAGCCAAGGGCGTGACCGAATTCATGGGCAAGAACGCGCACAAGCCTGTACTCGTTATCATACTGATAAATTGTAATTGATCTCTTGCCGTTTTTATATTCATAAAATCCTTCGCAAAATTCACGGCCCAATGTATTTCCTGTGTTTTGCTGGTCAACTAAATCCATGTTATTATTAGAAGCCATTTCATTGATTACCACGACTATGCTATTGATTGTATCCACCAGCGCTTTCATTTCTTCCTGGCGTGTATGCAGATTATCGCTTAAAATGAGTAATTCATCTTTTTCTTTCATCAACCGCATATGAATACTTTGTGGAGTTCCACCGTGTCTGTTCCATGACTCAGTCTCGGTGTTAAAGGCACTCACTTTTTCATTGTAAGCAATAAAATCATTATGGAGTACAGCCTTTTTCTGCTCATATTCGGTTTTTAAATTTTCCAAGCGTGATTTTAATTCTTCGTATGAGCTTTTTGAACGATCAATTTTGTAGTTGAGTTTTTTTAACCTGTCGGTTGCTTCTTGACGGTAGTCATAAAGAAGATTTATCTCGATTACACCTTCAGAATCTTCACGAAAAAAATCTCGATAAAATGGTTTTCCCCACATTGCCGCTGCAATATTTACGGCTTTCTTAAATTCTTCACGGGTTAGATTAAACCTCTCATCCACCTTGCCTAAACGGTAGGTTATTGGCTCCTGGCAGGGATTAGGAGCTCGTATAGAAATGATAATTGGAACAATTAAGATAGTCAGTAAAAAGAAGATTATCCAAAAAATTGTTTTTGATGAATTCGACATGTTAGAAAAATGAAAAAACCGGTGGATTATTTCTTAAATTCTTTATCCGCTTCTTTATCTGAGTCTTTTAGTAATTTATTGATATCGCCGGGAACTTTCTTGCCTTTATTGTATAGCTCCTTTGTGTCTTCATAAATACTCTTTCTTTTATCCGTTACGTCGTTGATGCCGGACTTAACTGTCTCAACTGATTCTTTAATTATTTCAGCTACTTTATTCGGATTTTTTAAATAGTCATAACCAAAAGCAGCCAGCAAGACAAAAAACATGATAAGCACTAGTTTGACTAAGTTTTTGAAAATAAAATGCAGAATTAATATTACAATGAATATAACGCCTGTTACAAGCACTGCCGGGTGCGTGGATAAATAACCGGTAATTGCATCCATAATGAATCTCCTTCATAAATTATTTTATGTTTAGTTTATCATGAAATCTATTATTATTTAATAGCGAAAAATATTGTTTTACTGGGCAGGTTTTACCAATTATTCACGAATTTATCTATTGATTATCTGAACGTTTACAAATAAAATAGCAATTAAACAAAGGCGAATATTTTAGGTGACAAACTTATGGGAAAATCATCCATGGATAAAAACAGGCTGGCAATACTGAAAGGTTTGGAGCAAAAACTCGCTTATAGTTTCCGCGACATTAATCTTCTATCGACCGCTCTGACGCATCGTTCTTATGTCAATGAAAATCAGCAACTCGCTGTTTCCGACAATGAAAGATTCGAGTTTTTAGGTGACAGCGTCCTAGGCGTTTGTGTAAGCGACCTGATAATTAAAAAATATGTCACTTCTCCCGAGGGCACTCTTACCCAAATTCGCGCCGCTCTGGTGAATGAAAAACATTTAGCCCAGCTCGCCCGCAATTTACAAATCGGCGATTGTCTTTTGCTCGGCCGCGGTGAAGAGAGTTCCGGCAGCCGCGCCAAAGATTCTTTTTTAGCCAACGCTTTCGAAGCGGTTATCGCCGCCGTGTATCTTGATTCCGATTTTAACAATATTAAAAATATCATAACAATATTAATCGAACCGTTATTGGAAGATGACAACATAGGGTCCGATTATTTCGACTATAAAACAGCGTTGCAGGAGCTTTGTCAGAAAAAATATAAAACAGTTCCTATCTACATGGTCACTGATTCTATGGGACCGGATCACTCCAAGATATTTGAAGTAAGAGTAGTTATAGTGAATAAAATAACAGAATACGGCAGCGGCAAAAGTAAGAAAGATGCCGAAAAACAAGCCGCTCAGAAGGCTTGGGAAACACTGCAAAATGAAGAAAATCAATCATGAATCCGAAGCCCACAGTAATCCCTTAATTATCCCCGTTTTTATCATGAACAGCGGTTGTCCGCACCGTTGCATCTTCTGCAATCAAAAAATTACCTCAGGGAATTTTCCGCCAAAGATAACTAAGGAGTTTTTCAACGCGGAAGTTAAATCTTATCTGGCATGGAACAAAGACAAGTCCAGAAAGGTGGAAATAGCCTTTTACGGCGGAAGTTTCACGGGAGTTGACCAAGATTATCAGGAGGAGCTTCTTTCATGGGGATATTCGTTTATTCAAAAGGGACTTGTTAATTCCATCAGAATTTCGACACGACCGGATTACATCTCGGAAAATAAATTGCCGTTACTGAAAAAATACGGAGTTACTACAGTAGAAATTGGTGCGCAGTCTTTTATTGATGAGGTATTGCAATCAGCTCAAAGAGGCCATGACTCTGCCGCTATAGTTAAGGCGATGACGATTTTGAAAGACTATGGCTTTTGGACAGGCTTGCATATTATGGCTGGATTGCCCAAAGACACAAAAGAAGGATTTATTTACTCTCTCGATAAAACAATTAAACTCAAACCTGATACCGTAAGAATTCATCCGGTAATTGTTTTCAGCGGTACCGCACTCGCGGAAGAATTCCACGAGGGAAAATACAAGCCACTGGAACTTTCTGACGCCGTCGAATTGTGCCGGCTGGCCTGGGGAAAGTTATCCATAGCGGGAATTCGCATAATCAGAATGGGTGTGCAGTTGACGCAGGAAATGGAAAAAGACGGTGCGGTATTGGCGGGACCGATCCATCCTGCATTCGGAAGCCTCGTTCTTTCTTCTATTTTTTATGATTACACAGTTAAACTTCTGGGAGCGATTTCCCGACACGTAAAAGAACTTCATTTTAATTTATCGGAGCGTGATATTTCCAATTTCCGTGGTTTAAATAACATGAACATATCGGCAATAAAAAAGCTTTACCCCCACGCAAATTTAATTGTAGAATCAATTGCCGGTCAACCACGAGGCGAAATATCCGTAGCAACCGATTTGGGAAAATCTTTTATCCTGAATATTCCGGGAATCATTTAACAGGAGATAGTAATTTGTTTAAATCTGGCTTCATCGGCATCATTGGCCGCCCTAACGTAGGTAAATCCACATTCTTGAATGCTGTTGTCGGCGATAAAATTTCGATAGTTGCCGATAAACCTCAAACAACCAGAGATAAAATAACCGGTATTAAAAATTTCCCGGACGCACAGCTTATTTTTGTTGATACTCCGGGAATGCACAATCCCAAGACACCGCTGAATCGCGCTATGGTGCAAACGGCACAGAAGGCAATCGGTGACGCAGAAGTGCTGCTTATGCTGATCGAAGCCAATGCCGATGTTAATCAACATGATCTTTTTTTAATCAAGTCACTGGCGCAAGTCAAGGTGCCTGTTTTTTTAGTTATCAACAAAATTGATCTTATCGACAAAAAACTTCTTCTGCCGTTGATAGACAAATTCCGTCAACTCTATGACTATCGTGAAATTTTTCCAGTATCAGCTCTGAAGGGTGACGGTATTGCCGAATTGCTTGAAGCCCTCAAACAAATTCTTCCGGAAGGACCGCAATTATTTCCCGAAGATATTCTTACCGACGCCACCGAAAGATTTATCGCGGCTGAATTTATCCGTGAGCAGATAACGCTTCTCACAAAGCAGGAAATTCCCTACGTCAGCGCAGTAACGGTCGATTTGTTTAAAGAGGACGAAGAGAAAAATATAATCCGTATAAGCGCGACAATTAACGTCGAAAAAGAATCCCAAAAGGCGATTATGATCGGTAAAAAAGGTTCGATGCTCAAAAATATCGGCACACAGTCCAGATTGCAGATGGAAAAACTCTTCGGTACAAGGGTTTTCCTGGAACTATTTGTGCGTGTAAGCAAAGACTGGACAAGCTCCGATAAGATGCTGCGGGAATTCGGCTTATTGAAGCCCTAGGAAACGGCCACTATAAATAGAGGATATATTGTTAAATGCAGGCAAAACCAGTAATAGCCATTGTCGGCCGTCCCAATGTCGGCAAATCAACGCTTTTCAATAGAATTGCCGGAAAGCAAAAGGCTATTGTAATCGACGAGCCCGGCGCCACCCGCGACCGCAACTATATGGACTGCGTTTTTCAGGATAAAGCTTTTACCCTGATCGATACCGGCGGATTTGAACCGGCATCGGAAGAAAGAATTCTTGTGCAAATGCGCGAGCAGAGCAATCTGGCCATCCAAGAAGCAGACGTCATTATTTTCTTAATGGATGGAAAAGATGGACTCACTCTCTCGGATATGGAAATTGCCAAGCAGTTGAGAGGCAAAGAAAAAAATGTTTTCTATGTTGCCAATAAAGTAGACGGTGACCGTCACAAGGAAATGCTCACCGATTTTTACCGATTGGGCATCGATCAATTCTATCCTATTTCCGCACAGCATGGTCTTGGTG
>JAPLJP010000122.1 GCA_026388535.1 Deltaproteobacteria bacterium
ATTGCAGGCCGTGCACCAGCGAATATCGTCGAGAGCGCCATTGCGGGCTTTGTTGATGAAGTCCGGATCGGTGAGATGCTGACGTCCGAAACTTATCAGGTCGGCGTCGCCGCGGGCAATGGCCTGATCGGCAAGTTCGGGATTATTAATACGGCCCACGCCGATAACCGGCACATTCACAACTTCTTTGAGCGCGCGGGCACGGAATAAATTGAACCCAGGATCGGTATCCATAGAAGCAACGGAAAGACTGCCAGGCGTGGAATAAACTCCCACCGAACAATGGATGGCATTAACTCCGGCCGCAACCATTTCAGGCGCGAATTTTTGCATAAAGGCCAAATTATACCCGCCGCGCACCAGTTCATCTGCAGATACGCGAATCCAGACAGGGAAATCAAGACCTACAACCTTGCGCACAGCAGTAATAATTTCCAGAATGAAGCGCATGCGGTTTTCATCGCTCCCGCCGTATTTATCTTCGCGCTTGTTGGAAAAAGGCGAAAGAAACTGATTCAACAAATAGCCATGAGCGCCGTGAAGCTCCACAGCATCGAATCCCGCCTGACGCGCGCGCCCGGCCGCTTTGGCAAATGCTTTAGCCTCGCAGGGCTGACCCAGAATAACGCTGGGTATAGCCGAAGGTGCCTCAGGCATAGCACCGGCCGCCGCCTCAAAACTCTCACGGCCGGCATGATGCAATTGCATTGCAACTTTCGCTCCGTAGCGATGCAGTTCCGCTGGAATGCGCGCCAGTCCCGGAATAAATTCATCGCTCCAGACGCCAAGCTCGTTAGGAAAACCCTTGCCGCGCGGGACAACCGCACATATTTCGGTAATAATCAGACCGGTGCCGCCCTGTGCCCTCCGGGATAGATACGCCACCAGACGGTCGCTGACCGTGCCGTCAGAATTGCCATACCCCGTGCCCATTGGCGGCATAACCGCTCTATTCTTTAAGGTCATACCGTTTATAGTAATTGGTGAAAAAAGATGTGGAAACTGCATGAATATCTCCTTTAAAATTATATTTGATCGCTGGATAATTGAAGGAAGTATAAGAATAACTGTTTTCTATGTCAATGAAATATGGAAAGCACTATAAAAATGTTTAGTCAATGACAAGGCCTGCTCTGTTTCACCTACAAAGGTTCAGTATTTTGGAGTGATAAAATTTGAGGATTACTAGTTAAAAGGAGCAATAAATTCATTGCACAATACTTTTTCAAAAACTTATATTTCAAGACCTGATGGACTACCCCCAGCAATATATGCCTATTTATTTTATCATTTCAAAGTAGATTCCAAATGCAAATGGTGATAGATGAATATATAATACATAGTTAAAATATAAGAATATTAATCCTTATTTTTAAAGGAGCAATTATGAAAAAATGTCCTAAGTGTGGATATGAGCGAACACAAAAAGATGATGCTTTTGTCTCAACCGGAGAATGTCCCAAATGTGGTGTTATCTATGAAAAGGAAGAAGCACATATTGCTAAACAAGGAAAACGGGCTGAAGAAGAGCGGTTACAGCAGCTCCGTTCTCAAGTAAATAATCTTTGGCAGAGGGTGGATTCCGGGCAAGAAGCATATATATATGATATTGCATACATACCTGTGGATTCTATTATTGACAAAGAACAATTTGTTCCTTCCTTTGACATTACTATTTTAAAGAAGATGGGTTTGAATGGATGGGATATTATCTCTGTTGTTCCCCGCACTACTGGTATGGGTGGAAATGTAATTGGAGTGCATGTAATTCTAAAAAAATCGATTAATCCTAAAATTAAGGATTCTTTGAAACAAGAACTTGTATCCTATATCGAATCATTAGATAAATGATACGCAGTGGAGCCCCCTCCGGCAGGAGCCGGAGGCTCCTTAAATAACGCGACCTCCCGCGATTTCAATTCGCATTCATCCCCCAGCGAGAGCTGGGGGATTTCATATCGCGGGATTAATATTGACCACAAAATATGGGATGCGGATAGTGTTTATTACAAATTGAAAGAAATCGTATTTGATAAGGATAGAGATTTGTTTCTTTCAGGAAGAAATCGGCGCGGTACTCTTAATCCCGATACGCCTCGCTATCGGGATAATTCGACCATCAAGTTTCAGTACATTACTTTTCTGAAACTTGGGTCTCATTAAACACTCCGTCCAATTCCGTCCCGCATTTGTTGCATTTATTCCCTTTCAGGTTAATGCTCACAACTTTAAAACCGTAGCGTTCAATCAAAAGATTGCCGCATTTAAAGCAATATGTGTTTTCGCCTTTATCACCGGGGACGTTGCCGCTGTATACATATTTCAATCCGGCCTGTTTTCCGATTTCCACCGCCCGATGTAATGAAGCAAGCGGAGTTACCGGCAGGTCGCGCATTTTGAATTGCGGATGAAAGCGGCTGATGTGCCAGGGAATTTCAACTCCCAGTCCGGCAATAAATTGGGCTATGTCTTTGAGTTCTTCTTCGCTGTCATTGAGCGTGGGAATAAGCAAAGTGGTTATCTCCACCCATATCCCCTTCTCTTTCATTTTTTTTAAACTTGCCAGAACAGGCTCCAGCCTTGCCCCGCATTGTTTTTTGTAAAACTCGTCGCGGAAAGATTTCAAATCCACATTGGCGGCAGTCAAGAAAGGGGCTATCGTTTCGATTGCCTCCGGGGTCATAAAACCGTTAGTGACAAACACATTTTTCAAACCGTTCTCGACGGCGATTTTCGCGGTATCGTAGGCCAGTTCGAAATAGATAGTCGGTTCGGTGTAGGTATAGGCGATTGTTTTGGAGCCGCTTTTTTTCGCCCTCGTTACGATCTCCGCGGGTGTAAAATCTTCGCCGTTTATCATGCGCGTGGCGCGCGGCATTTGCGAAATGTCGTGGTTCTGGCAGAAATCACAACTGAAATTGCATCCCACCGTGGCGATGGAATAAGATTTGGATGCCGGATAAACATGAAAGAAAGGTTTTTTTTCGATGGGGTCAATGTTTTCGGCAATCAGCGTCCCGTAAACCAATGAATAAAGAATGCCGTCCTTATTTTCCCTTACTCCGCAGACACCCCTTCTATCCGGCTTAATCGCGCATCTGTGCGCGCATAAATTGCAGCGCATCTGCCCGTCGGCAAGTTTTTCGTATAGCATTGCTTCTTTAATCATTTATCCGCCTGCCGCAACATACCCCGAACGGCTTCCGGAGCCGTGTCTCTGGCTTTAGCCTTGAGTTGAAATGATTCCATAATCGGACTTTGTGCCGTCCGGTAAACGTAGTTTACAGGAAACGTCAGGCCGACAAAAGCACCGAATGGATTTTTTCTGAGGGGAAACATTTCTTCCAACTCCTCGAAGAAGTCATAGATAATGATGGGGAAATAAATGACACTGCCCCATTTAAAAGCGGTATCGCCAGCCGCACTTTTCACCATGTTTCTGATTTCAGGGAAACTGAAAAAACGCATTTTTCGCGACAGGGGAAAGCCGAACATTTCTTTTAATTGCTGCCTTGTACCCACGAAGGAATAATTATTTATAAATCCGATAAAAACACGGCCGCGGCAGACTCTGATTGCTTCCTCAATGATTTTTCGTGGATTATCCGAGATTTCCAGAACGTTAATGATGGTTACAATATCAAATTCATTGTCGGAAAAGGGAATGTCTTCAGGCTGAGCTAAAATCAGTTCGGCGCGGTCGCCATGTTTTTGCCGGGCAATGTCCAGATTTTCTTTGGAGGAATCAATTCCCGTCAATAAACACCATTTTTCACGGAAGAATTGTAAACTATTGCCCGTGCCGCAACCCACATCCAAGATTCTTTCACCGGCGTGTGGAGCCACTAAATCTAAAATCAGTTCTTTTTGCCGCGAAATAATATAATCTCTTCGCGGTGTCTTCAATCGTTCATCGGATAATTTGGCTGTTTTATGATCGAAAAACATTTGCGTTATCCCCGGTGAATTCTACATTAATTCTATTTAGTAAATTAAACCTTATTTCTTTTTAAATATATCTTTTTGATCGCTGTTTTTTAACCGCCAATCGCCGACATGTTCCGGCATTTTTTCAAACTGTTTTCCATACAGACCAGATCATGCTGTTTGGGTTTCAACAATATGGCGTCGCGGATAAGTTTCTCCAAATCCGTGTCACTGCAATTTTCCCGCAATGCCTTTTTCAAGTCAACTTCCTTTTCATTAAGCAGGCAAACCCGCAGTTTTCCATCGGAAGTAAGGCGCAGGCGGTTGCATGTGGAACAAAAGTGATCGCTCACCGGATTAATAAAACCGATTTCACCGCGTCCGCCTTTTATCTTAAAGATTTTGGCCGGACCATCGGATTTATTTTTCTTATCTTTTATCCTCTCCAGCTCATAGCGCTCGCTGATTTGCCGCATTAATTGCTTTGCCGGCAGATAATCTTCACGGCAATCCAGCTTTGCCTTTCCGACCGGCATTAATTCAATAAACCGTATCTGAAAAGGTTTATTTACGGCTAGTTGAGCAAAATCAAACACTTCATCATCATTGAAACCCTTAATGGCAACAGTGTTTATTTTTATCGGGGAAAAACCAACTTCTTCAGCCTTGGCAATGCCGCGCAAAACAGCATCCAAATTTCCGCC
>JAPLJP010000115.1 GCA_026388535.1 Deltaproteobacteria bacterium
ATTCGACGGTTCGGAAAAAGAATCCGGTGAAGAAATCAGTCTTCTCGAAATGACGGAGGGGAAGTATAAGCGGGATGTTGCCGGCATCATCAATCCTAACACTGCGAATATTGATATTAAACGATATCTGGAGTAACTTCGCAAAAAACCTTTGCGTTTATATCCGAGCAAAGAGAGATGGTTTCTGATAGTGAGACTCGCTGATAATGAGACCCAAGCTTCAGAAACGAAGTGCGCTGAAGCTTGCTGGACGAATTATACCAGGCGCGCAGCGCCGTGGTATAACGAACGAAGTGAATAACCTAAAGGTCACTGTAGGTTTAAAGCATTAGTCGTAATGAGACTCAAATTTCATAAGCTCATCGTAATGAAATTTGTTAGTCGAATTATCCATTGTGCAAAGCACATGTGGATATCCCGCATAAACGGAGGGTTTAAAACCCCACAGCTTGCTGCAGAAAACGTATTCATTGCGGCACATTCCAAAATGTTGCTACATTGACGGCAGCAATCAGGAACTATAGTTAAAATGGAACATCATCTATCGGCGCATTACCGTTGTTGGCGATTGCTGGCGCGGCTTCAAAAGATGATTCTTCTGCTTTATTCTGACCTTTGGAATCCAGCATTTGCATGTTGGAAGCTATAATTTCAGTGGTGTAGCGCTTAACACCATCCTTGTCTTCCCATGAACGGGTTTGAATACGGCCCTCAATAAAAACAAGTTTTCCTTTGACAAGGTAATTGCCGCATATTTCGGCTAACTTTCCAAAAGTAACTATTCTATGCCACTCAGTTTTTTGAACTTTTTCCCCGCTTTTATCTTTCCATTGTTCGTCCGTGGCTAAAGTAAAATTAGTTACCATTGTGCCATCTGGCGTATAACGAATATCCGGATCTTTTCCCAGTCTGCCAACCAATATTACCTTGTTTACCATTTGACTACCTCCTATTGATAAATCTTGTCATATATACATAACATCATTGATTGTGGCAAACTAATTTTGTGGAAAGTTAAAAGGAAATATTATTCATCATAGAAAATTACATAATCACTATCATGCTTGACTATTTGGCAAAAAAAATATAGTCAGTTAAACTTCATAAAAATGGAGAAATTATGGAAGATAATGATCTTTTGAATATTCGCCGGGAAAAAATTTCGGATTTAAAAGCGGCCGGTGTTGATTTATATCCCAACGAAATTAAACCGCAAAATACAACATCACAAATATCAGCTGAATTTGGTAATTCTGACAGTGAAGCCCTGGCGAAGTTAACACAAAGTTTTTCTATTGCCGGGCGTTTAATGGCCGTGCGTAATTTCGGTAAAGCT
The DNA here is from genome assembly GCA_026388535.1 of Deltaproteobacteria bacterium. Lineage (GTDB taxonomy): Bacteria > Desulfobacterota > Syntrophia > Syntrophales > Smithellaceae > Smithella. The sequence continues at coordinate 1,337 of JAPLJP010000115.1, forward strand.
GCGTTTGTCAAAATCCAGGATTATAAGGGCCAAATTCAATGTTACATAGCCAAAAACATTATAAGCGCTGAAGATTATTTTGTTTTTAAGAAACTGGATATTGGTGACATCATTTATATTTCTGGTAAGCTTTTTCGCACCAAAACAAATGAATTGACTATTGAAACGCAGAAATTAACCCTGCTTTCCAAGTCCATACGCCCTCTGCCGGAAAAATGGCATGGCCTTACTGATATCGAAACACGATACCGCCAGAGGTATCTTGATTTGATTACCAATCCCAAAGTTAAAGAAATCTTTTATCGGCGCAGTCGTATTATTCAGGTCATCCGTCAATTTATGGACAGTCATGATTTTTTGGAAGTGGAAACACCAATGATGCAACCGCGCGCAGGAGGAGCTGCCGCCCGGCCTTTTAAAACTCATCACAACGCTCTCGACATGGATTTCTATATGCGCATCGCTCCCGAGCTTTATTTAAAACGGCTCGTCACCGGCGGGCTGGAAAGAGTTTACGAAATCAATCGTAACTTTCGCAATGAAGGCATTTCCACTTTTCATAATCCCGAATTTACAATGATGGAGTTTTATCAGGCCTATAGCACTTATGAAGATTTGATGTCCTTTACGGAGGATTTATTCGCCTTTATTGCCACAGAAATATTTGGCGGATTGAAATTTAACTATCAGAATACAGAAATTGATTTGACACCGCCCTGGCGGCGCATTTCCGTAAAAGAAGCCCTCGTGCAGATGGCGGGCATGGAGCCGGTTGAACTGGAAAACCAGACTAAGGCTTTGGCTTTTGCTCAAAAAAAAGGTTGCAAGGTTAAAGATACCGATCACTTAGGAAAAATTTTAATGGCCATTTTCGATGAAGTTGTCGAAAAGAAACTTATTCAGCCAACATTTGTTACACATTATCCCGTGATCATATCTCCTCTGTCCAGAAGATCAAAAAAAGATACCAACCTGACTGACCGCTTTGAATTATACATTTACGGCAGAGAAATCGCTAACGCCTTTTCAGAACTGAACGATCCGGTTGACCAGAAGGATAGATTCCTTCAGCAAATACAGGAAAGAGAAGCGGGCGATGAAGAAGCTCACGAAATGGACGAGGATTACATCCGGGCGTTGGAATACGCCATGCCGCCTACCGCCGGTGAAGGCATCGGGATTGACCGTCTGGTAATGCTTTTTACCGATTCAGCTTCCATCAGGGATGTCATTTTATTTCCGCTATTGAGAACCAAACAGGAATAAAATGAAAATCAATAATATTTTCTGAAAAAGGATTTATCTCGATTACAGGATATAATATTCCGATGCCCTATGAACTTTTTATAAGTAAACGTTATTTAAACGCGAAACGCAAACAGGTATTTGTTTCGGTAATTACGTTTATATCTATCTTCGGTATTTTTTTGGGTGTGGCGGCCTTAATAATCGTTCTGGCGGTTATGAATGGATTTGAAGAGGACTTGCGCACAAAAATTCTGGGGATTAAATCCCACATTGAACTTACAACCGATATGGCCGGTCCCATGAAAGATTATCAAAAAGTTCGCGAAAGAATCTCCAATGTCGAAGGAGTTGTCGCATCGACTCCTTTTATTTACAGCCAGGCCATGATTCGCAGCGGCAATGGCGTTACCGGCTTGATAGTGCGAGCCCTGGACACCCAAAGCGCTTTTAAAGTCATCAATATGGGGAAAATCAAAGAAGGCAGGCTTGAATATCTCAACAAGATTCCTCAGGAAATTTCTTTGAATTATAAAAGCGGGGCCGCGCCGCCTGATGGAATTGTTATCGGTAAGGAAATGGCCCGAAATCTGGGCATCTTTCTTTACGACACCATAACCATTATTTCGCCGTTGAGTATTTCCACTCCTATGGGAATGGTGCCCCGCATGAAAAAATTTGTCGTAGTTGGCATATTTGAATCCGGATTCTATGAATACGATTCGACATTAGCCTATTTATCTCTGCAAAGCTGCCAGAAATTCCTGCAAATGGGTGATACTGTCACGGGCATTGATATCAAAGTTAATGATATTTACAAGGCGGATAGTATCGCCCGGAAAATTCAAAGCAAACTAGGATTCCCTTTTTGGACGCAAAACTGGATGCAAATGAACAAGAACTTATTTTCCGCTTTAAAACTGGAAAAACGCGTTATGTTTATTATTCTAAGTTTAATTGTCCTTGTCGCCGTGTTTAATATTATCAGCGCGTTGATAATGATCGTAATGGAAAAAAACAAGGATATTGCCATTCTGAAATCAATGGGAGCAACTTCTCAAAGCATTATGAAGATATTCATTTATCAAGGTATGATTATCGGTGTCATCGGCACAACGCTGGGATGTATTACCGGTCTGACTATAGCTTTAAATTTACAGAAAGTATCTCTCTTTGTGGAGAAAATTTTTCATTTCAAAATTTTGCCCGGGGACGTTTATTATTTGAGCGAACTTCCTTCCAAGGTTAACTATGGCGATGTTGTTATTATTGTTGTCGGCACTTTGCTTATTTGCTTTTTGTCGACAATTTATCCCTCTTTTAGGGCCGCAAGGACAGATCCCGCTGAAGCATTGAGATACGAATGAAATTAAGACGGCGAATGTAAGATATGATTACACTGGAAAATTTGTCAAAAACATTTTTAAAAGACGGAAGTAAAATTGAGGTTTTGCGCGGTCTGGATCTGGAAGTTAAAAAAGGCGAATCCTTGGCAGTACTTGGTGTTTCCGGTGCCGGCAAAAGCACTCTCATTCATATTCTGGGAATGCTGGATCACCCCACTGGGGGGTGTCTTAACATTAACGGTGTGAATGTTTTTGAATGGGAAGAGAAAAAAAGGGCTTCTTTCCGCAACGCTACCATAGGTTTTGTTTTCCAATTTAATAATTTGCTACCGGAATTCAACGCGTTGGAAAACACAATGATGCCGGCTTTAATCAGCGGAATGCCCAGAGAGCAAGCCAGAGAAAAAGCTTGCAAATTGCTGAGGGAAGTTGGATTAGAGCATAGAATAAAGCATAAACCGGGGGAATTATCAGGCGGCGAACAACAGCGGGTGGCTATTGTCCGCGCCTTAATTATGGAACCGGAAATATTGCTGGTTGATGAACCAACAGGAAATCTTGACACGGAAACAGGAAAAAAGATAGAAGACATTCTAGTAAATTTAAATGCGGCAAAAAAAATTACCCTTGTTACTGTAACTCATAACAAATTACTGGCAGAAAGGATGTCCAGCAGGATTATTCTGCACGATGGGAAAATTTATGACTATAAATAAAATAATTCGTCAAACATGTTTTATCTTTTTGTTTTTTATTATTCTTTTTATTCCTCGGGCTTATTCTCAGGAATTAAGAAAAATAATTATAATGCCTTTTGAAGTTTACAGCAGCGGCGATAAAGCTTCGATAAAAGAGTCTTTGTATAAGAATTTGTCCGAAGAGTTAAAAAAGGAAAAACTTATTCAAGTAATTCCGGCTGATTCCTTTCTCAAAAGCAACGTCAAAATTGATGAGAAACAAGTGATTAATAATGGAAAAACTCTGGGCGCTGATTTTGTGATTACAGGCAGCGTGACCCAATTAGGCGAATCTTTGAGCGTTGATGCCAAAATAATTGATATAAACAAAGGGAACACTTTTTCTACGGTTTCCTCACAGGGAAAAGGGTTGGACAACATTGGTATTATAGCAGCCCAGTTAAAGACAGAAATTCTTGTTCGCGTCGGACTGGTTCAAAAAATAGTCAGGATTGAAATTAAGGGAAACCGGACGATAGAATCTTCAGCTATTATTGCGCAAATCAGGAGTAAGGAAGGAAATAACTTTTCCGAAGCGAATATTGCGGCCGATATTAAAACAATTTTTAGAATGGGGTTTTTCATGGACGTAACCGCGGAGGCGGCGGCGTCACCAGAAGGAAAAGTCGTCACTTTTATTGTGCAGGAAAAAGGGCTGATTTCCGAAATCAGAATTGACGGAAATAAAGCCCTTAGTAAGGATGATATTCGAGAAGCTCTAACAATCAAGACCAGACAGAGTCTAAATCAGGAAAAAATTAAAGCCGATGTGGAGAAAATAAAAGCCCTTTATGACAACAAGGGATATTACAATGCTGAGATAAAGGACAAAGTCGAACGGGATGGCGAAAAAGATTTTCGCGTAATTCTGGACATCAAAGAAAATGACAAACTATACATTAAATCAATAATATTTGAAGGCAATGAAGCCTACTCTTCAAAAGAGCTTAAAAAAATGATGAGTACTTCAGAACACGGTATTTTTTCTTTCATTACTGATTCCGGTTTGCTCAAGCGCGACCAACTTAAACAAGACATCGGTAAAATAACCGCTTATTATTTCAATAATGGTTTTATCAATGCCCAAATTGGCGAACCGGAAATGACTATCGATAAAAAAGGCATTTACGTAAAAATTAAAATTAAAGAAGGAAAAAGGTTTAAGGTTGATAAGGTGGAAATTTCCGGCGATTTACTGGAGAAACCCCGAACGGAATTATCGCAGTCTCTGAAAGTTAAAAAAGGCGATAATTACAATCGCGAAGCTATCATGAAGGACATCGACTTCTTAACTCAAACCTGCAACGATGAAGGTTATGCCAATGCCGAGATTAACCCCAAAATTGATACCAGGGAAAATGAACAATTAGTTAATGTGGATTTTCAAATAACCAAAGGCGAACAGGTTCACATCAATCATATTAATATTGCAGGCAATACCATTACGCGCGACAAAGTCATCCGGCGTCAGTTGGACGTGGTTGAAGGTGACTTGTATTCCAGCAGCAAATTAAGAAGCAGTTATGGTAATTTGAACAAACTGCGATATTTTGAAGAGGTGGATTTTCAGACGGAAAAAGGACCCGATAAAAGTAAAATGGATGTAAACATCCGGGTTAAGGAAAAAAGCACCGGTATGTTTATGGTAGGCGCCGGTTATAGCGCCGCTGATCAGGCTGTTGTTATGGCTCAGATTATCCAGCAGAACTTCATGGGCTATGGGCAGATTTTAAGCCTGAAAGCGTCTCTTGGTTCCACTACCAATAATTATGATTTATCTTTTACGGAACCATGGCTTTTTGATCTGCCCCTTTGGTGTAAAGCGGACATTTGGAAATATAAAAAAGAATATGACTCTTACACCTTGGATTCAAGTGGCGCGGGGCTTACTTTTGGTTATCCTCTTTGGGAAAAAATTATGGGCTACATAGGTTATAAGCTTACTTCCGATGATATTCAAGATGTTTTATCCACTGCACCTCCCATAATTATAGCTCAAGAAGGCAAATCAATCACCAGTGCCGTTACATTATCCTTAATTCGCGATACGACGAATGACTATATTTTCCCCTCTAAGGGAACAAAAGCCATTATTGCAGCCACACACGCTGGAGGACCGTTACAAGGCGATACCAACTACACTCAATATTCAGCCAGCCTTTATGGTTATGTTCCTCTGCCCCTTGATGTAGTCTTTGGAGTAAAGGGCCGAATAGGCTATATTCAAGGCCACGATGGGGTAGAAATTCCTGTTTTTAATAGATATGTTCTGGGCGGAATTAATTCTCTGCGAGGTTTTCGCTATGTCGGTCCCACCAATCCGGGAACGAGCGATGTAATTGGTGGCAATACTATGCTAGTCTTTAACGTTGAGATGGTCTTCCCTTTTATCAAGGAATCCGGCATGAAAATAGTTGCATTTTACGACGCCGGTAACTCATGGAATGATGGGTATTACCTTGATGATTTAAGGCAGTCTGTGGGGGCAGGTATTCGCTGGTATTCGCCGATAGGCCCTTTACGACTTGAATATGGACATATAATTGACGGTCGAGGAATAAAAGATGAAACCTCGGGGCGATGGGAGTTTACAATCGGAATGCCCATGTAAACAATAACAAATAAAACTCAAAGTTGTTTTTATATAAATAAATCAAGAGAGGAGATTATATATGAAAAGAAGTATTTATCTGATGATCGTAATTAGTTTGTTGATCTTTGCCTGGAGCGCCAGTTCTTTGGCGGCTGATAAAATTGGCTTTATCAACTTAAGGGAAATAATGGACAATTCAAACGCCGGCAAAAAAGCCTCGGATGATGTTAAAAAGTTTGTTGATAAGGCAAGCAAAGAAATCAAAGATGCAGAGAAAGATTTAACTAAAATGAAGGACGAATTGGAAAAACAAAGTTCAATTATGACTCAAAGCTCGCGCAATGAAAAGGAAGCCGCTTACCAGAAAAAATTAAGGGATTATAAATTACTGCTCAATGATATGAATGAAGACCTTAACAAACGAGAGCAGGAGAGGCTGCAAAAACTGATGCCTGGAATAAGTAAAGCCATCAAGGTTATCGCCGAAAAAGAAAAATATACTCTGATTCTAGATGTGGCAACAATGTTGATACCTTATTACGCGAAGGAAAATGACATCAGCAAAAGGGTTATAGAAGACTTCAATAAAATGAAATAACAGGACAATTCTAACTCAATGAAAATGACCCTTGCGGAGATAGCCTTATTTCTTGGAGGCACCGTCATTGGCGCGGATGATACAATTATCAAAAATATCCGGTCCATTGAAGAAGCTAATGAAGGCGATATTACCTTTGTTGCCAACAGGAAGTATTTAAAAAAACTTAAGTTTACTAAGGCATCAGCTATTCTTGTCCCGCCGCAAACAGCGTCGGAAGGTAAAAATTTAATTGTTGTGGATAATCCTTACGCCGCTTTGGGAAAATTATTAGCGCGTTTTTATCCATTGGAACATGGCCGCAATGGTGTAAGTTCAGACGCTTATATTGAAGATGGCGCTGTTGTGTCTCCGGAAGCAACAATATTTCCCCGGGCATTTATCGGCAAAGGGGCAAGGATCGAAAAGAGAGTTGTTATTTATCCCGGTGTTTTTATAGGCCGTGATTCTTCTATTGGCGAGGATTCGATAATCTATGCCAATGTCACTGTTTATCATTCCTGCATTATCGGTAAAAGAGTGATTCTGCATTCCGGAGTTGTTATCGGCGCTGATGGATTTGGTTTCGCTTCTCCCGGAAAGGACAACGCCAAAATTCCGCAAGTTGGTTTCGTGCAAATTGATGACGATGTGGAAATCGGCGCCAACACAACCGTTGACCGCGCCACATTGGGAAGAACATGGATTCAACGCAATGTTAAAATAGATAATCTCGTCCAGATCGCCCATAACGTCGTTATTGGCGAAAGCTCTGTCATTACCGCACAAGTCGGCATTTCGGGAAGCACTAAGCTAGGCAAAAGCGTATTGGTCGGCGGACAAACAGGCATGGCCGGACATATTACTGTTGGAGACAATGTAATGATCGCGGCCCGTTCCGGTTTACACAGGGATATTGAATCCGATCAGGCTGTTGGAGGTATGCCGCCAGTACCATACCATCAATGGATAAAACTGGAAGCTCTCAAACTGAAACTTCCGGAAATGAAAAAAACTATCTCTGAACTGGTAAAGAAAGTTGAAGAACTCCAAAAAAAATAATTTTTCAAGAGAAGGGTAGATAAATGATACATCCTACAGCAATTGTCTCTCCTGACGCCCAACTGGAGGAGGGTGTTGAAGTTGGTCCTTATGCGATAATTGGATCTGACGTTAAAATCGGAAAAAACACGATCATCGGGCCCCATGCGTTCATAGACGATTATACTCATATTGGCGAGAGCTGCCATATCTTTCAGTTTTGTTCCATCGGTGCTCCTCCCCAGGATTTGAAATTCGGCGGAGAGAAGACCCGTGTGGTTATCGGCAATTTCAATACTATTCGGGAATTTGTTACCATCCACCGCTCCACTGCCGCTGATATCGGCGTAACTATTATTGGTGATCACAATCTCATTATGGCTTATTGCCATGTGGCGCATAATTGCAAGTTAGGCAACAGAATTATTATGTCTAACGCCGCGGCATTGGCCGGGCATGTCCATATCGAAGATTATGCTATTGTCGGCCCTATGACTGGAGTCCATCAATTCTGTCGCATCGGCGGACACTGCATGATTGGCGGTGCATCCGCGGTTGTTAAGGATGTTCCTCCTTATACTCTGGCTCAAGGAAATCACGCCAAACTGTTCGGCTTAAATCTGATTGGACTTAAAAGACGCAATTTTTCGGAAAATACTATTAGGGCACTCAAAGAAGCCTATCGTATTATTTTCCGATCTGATCTTATTCTGGAAGCGGCCGTTAAAAAAGCGCAGGACGAAATTGAGAATATTCCGGAAGTAAATCATTTTATAAAATTTATTCAGGAATCGGAAAGAGGCTTTTGCCGCTGAAACTAAGATTATGAAAAAAAAGAAATGCTGCGCTATCGGCTATGTCGGTCGTATTAAGTTCTTATCCGAATAAAAAAATCAGACTCATTACCTACGTGATTAACAATGTCTCTTGAAGAAAAAAACCAAGTTCCGTTAATAAACACTATGCATAAGAAAAACAAAACTATTATGATAATTGCCGGCGAGGCTTCCGGCGACATGCACGGCGCCAATCTCGTCAGGGAAATGTTAAAAGTCAATCCGGATTTGAACTTTTATGGCATCGGCGGGGAAAAATTGCATAAAGAAGGTGTGGAACTTTTGGCCAACGCTGCTTCTATGGCCGTTATAGGTTTTACTGAGGTTGTTTCCAAATTAGGAAGCATTTTGAAAATCATGGGGATGATGAAAAGATCTTTGGATGAGCGCCGGCCTGATCTTGTTATTCTGATTGACTATCCCGATTTTAATATGCCTTTAGCCAAGGCTGCCAGGAAAAGAGGAATAAAAGTTTTTTACTACATAAGTCCGCAGGTTTGGGCCTGGCGCAAAGGCAGAATCAAACAAATAAAAAGAAATGTTAACAAAATGGCGGTTATCCTTCCTTTTGAAGTTGAATTTTACCGTCAGGAGGGTTTTGAGGCAAACTATGTCGGTCATCCTTTACTGGATATGGTGAAAACTGATTATCCAAAGCAGGAATCGAGAAAAAAATTCGGTCTCGCCGAAAATAAAATCACGGTAGGAATTTTACCCGGAAGCAGGCTTTCAGAAATAAAAAAACTAATGCCGGAACTGCTGCGGGCGGCTGAGATATTGGAAAAAGAAATACCGGACATGCAATTTGTTCTCCCACTGGCATACACACTTGAAGAAACAGACGTAACCAATTTTATTTCCATGTTTAATGTGAAAGTAAAGGTAATTTCCGGTCATACTTACGATGTTATCTCCTGCGCTGATTTAGCTCTTGTTGCTTCTGGAACAGCGACACTCGAAACAGCTCTCCTTGGAGTTCCTATGATTATCGTTTATAAAATTTCTCAGCTTTCTTATTTTATAGGCAGATTGATCATTCACGTAAAAAATATAGGTCTTGTCAATATTATTGCCGGAAAGACAATTGTGCCGGAATTGATTCAAGCTGATGCCAGCGGTAACATTATCGCTCGAGAAGCCCTTTCTATTTTAACAAATGAAGAAAGAAAGCAGGAAATGATAAGAGAATTGAAGACAATTAGCGCCAAGCTGGGCGAGCCCGGCGCCGCAATAAGGACTGCCCAACTGGTATTAGATATGTTATAAAGGGATTTATGAGAAATTTTAAACGTTTGTTAAAATTAGCCAAACCTTACAGCAGTAAATTCATGGTTGCGTCTTTCTGCATGCTGGTGGTCGGAGCAACAACCTCCAGTCTTGCTTTTCTGATAAAGCCGGCTCTTGATAATATATTTTTAAAAAAAGATGTTTTCACGCTCAAATGGCTTCCCGTTGCCGTTATTGTTATTTATCTGGTCAAGGGATTATGCAATTACACGCAAACTGTAATAATGAGCTTTATCGGCTTGAGAATTGTTAATCAGTTACGCAATAAACTTTATGAACAAATGCAGAAACAATCTCTCGCTTTCTTTACACAGCACCCGACCGGAATATTGATGTCCAGAATTACAAACGACGTTGCTTCTATTCAATACGCCGTCTCCGAAGCCGTTACAAGTTTAACAAAAGACACGTTTACTCTGATTTGTCTTGTTTTTGTCATTTTCTTCAGAGACTGGCAATTAGCTTTTATCGCGATGGTTGTTTTTCCACTTACAATTTATCCCATCACCAAATTCGGCAAAAAAATGAGAAGCGTTGCAACGTCTACTCAAATAACCATGGGAAGTCTCACTTCTCTTTTACAGGAAACAATATCCGGCACTAGAATTGTTAAAGCTTTTTGTATGGAAAAGTATGAAAATGAAAGGTTCGTCGCTGAAAACGAGAGGCTTTTTAAATTGAATATGAAAGCTGTTTCCGTTAGTGCCATTTCCAGCCCTCTTATGGAATTTTTAGGCGGTCTAGGCATTGGAGCCATAATTTTTTACGGCGGCTATAATGTTGTTCAGGGCAACTCCACGCCAGGCACGTTCTTTTCTTTCCTCGCGGCCATGCTTCTTCTTTATGAACCTATTAAAAGATTGACCAATTCCAATAACACCATCCAGAACGGCATTGCCGGAGCGGAACGAGTTTTCAGCATCATTGATCTGACTCCTGATATTGAAGATAAGCCAGGCGCCATAAATCTCCCGCACATTAAGCGAGGCATTGATATTGAGAATGTTACGTTCTGCTATGAAAAAACACCGGTATTAAAGAAAATAAATCTTTCCATTAAAGCCGGCGAGGTTGTCGCGTTTGTGGGTATGAGCGGCGGAGGAAAGACATCGCTGGTTAATCTGATACCTAGATTTTATGATATCAGCGAAGGCCGTATATTAATTGACGGCTATGATATTCGAGACGTTTCACTGCTATCCCTGCGTGGTCAGATTGCCATAGTAACGCAGCAAACGATACTTTTTAATGACTCTGTGAGAAATAATATTGCATATGGCAATATTGAAAAAAGCGACAATGATATTATCAGCGCCGCTAAAGCCGCCAACGCCCATGACTTCATCATGAAAATGCCTAAAGGGTATGACACCAATATCGGAGAATTGGGCACCAAAATTTCCGGCGGAGAAAAACAGCGTCTTTCCATTGCCCGGGCGCTGCTCAAGAACGCACCTATTTTAATTCTTGATGAAGCAACTTCATCGCTGGATACCGAGGCTGAAATTGAAGTGCAGGACGCACTCGATAATCTAATGAAAGGGCGAACAACTCTAGTTATAGCCCACAGACTTTCAACAATCCGCAATGCCGATAGAATTATTGTTTTGGTTAACGGAGAAATTGTCGAGGAAGGCGGCCACGAAACATTACTTAAGAAGAAGGGCGAATATTCCCGTCTGTATAATTTGCAGTTCAAAGATGAAGGACATGATGAAAAAAATGATCGATTGGCAAAGGATATGGGATGATGACGGGAATACCGGTTATTACAGCCCTGTCAAAATAATCGCGAATATTCTTTCTTTTTTTTATCGCTTTATTATCAACTTTCGCAATTGGCTTTACGATAAAAGGATTCTTAAAGAAACAGCCCTTCCCTGTCTTGTGATCAGCGTCGGCAACATTACCGTGGGCGGAACGGGTAAAACTCCCTGCGTGATTATGCTGGCTCAAATGCTGCGGGAAAATGGCTTTAAGCCGGCCGTTATCAGCCGTGGTTATGGAGGCGAGAAAATCAATCCCGTTAATATTGTATCGGATGGTCGCGAAATCTTGCTCGACAGCAGAATTGCCGGAGATGAACCATTCTTGATTGCCCAGGAATTAAAAAATATTCCTGTGCTTACCGGAGCGAAAAGAATTCTTACGGGAAAAACAGCCGTCAATCAGTTCGGGGCGAATGTGCTCATTTGTGACGATGCCATGCAGCACCGGCAAATATTCAGAGATATTAATTTGGTTTTATTAGACAGCCGCAGTTTAAGCGAAAAAAATCATATTCTACCGCGGGGAAGGTTGCGGGAACCAATGACAGAACTAAAACGAGCCAGTGCTATTGTAATCACGCGAACCGATGAAGCGATAGAAACCGGCCAGATCGAAAAATTGTTTCCGGCTGAAAAGATACCCGTTTTCAGAAGTATTCATAAGCCGAATGATATAATAAAGGGAGATTACAGAGCGCGAAAACAGGTTTCCGAACTCAAAGGAAAAAAGGTTTGCGCGTTTTGCGGAATAGCCAATCCCAATTCGTTTAGAAAAACTTTATCGGATGCTGGAGCGCAGGTTTTGTCCTTCGATGTTTTCCCCGATCATCACAGTTACAGTAAAAACGAGTTGGAGAAAATCAGAAACAGATTTATTGATTGCCAAGCTGATTTTATTGTTTCCACTCAAAAAGACGGCGCGCGCCTGCAGAATTTTCCCGAGTTTTTAAACATGATTTACATACTGCGTATTGAAATGGAGATTATTCCCAAGAGCGATTCATTCAATAAATTTATTCTGGATCGTCTCGCGGGGGCGCGACAGAATAAGCCCACTACAAGGAAACCTGCTTGAAAGAAAGATTTGTAATAAATTTATTTGGACACATTCCTTTGAGCGTACGGAGAACTCTGGCCTTTTTTATAGCCAGACTGGCTTACTATATTTCTCTAAAGCACCGACTTATCACCATTCATAATTTAATGCGCGCCTTCCCCTATAAGTCTCTGAAAGAAATTATCAGACTGGCGAAAGAATCATATGTGGCTTTTATGATTGTTGTAGCCGATTTTGTCGACATTCCACATTTAAACAAAGAAAATTTGCATAAATGGATAAGCGTGGAAGGTCTGGACAATTATACAGACGCTTGTGAGGAAGGAAAAGGTGTACTGATTTTCAGCGCTCATTTCGGCAACTGGGAAATAGGCAACGCCGCTCTGGCGATAATGACGCAGCCATTTGTTTTTGTTTACCGCATTTTCGACAACCATCTACTAGAAATGATCATCGAGTATGTGCGCAATTCGTACGGAAATATCTCACTCTCCAAACAAAAAGCAATGCGGCCGATGATTCGCTCGTTGAAAAACGGCGCCACTATCAATCTTCTCATTGATCAAAATATTGCCTGGTACGAAGGCGTGTTTGTTGACTTCTTTGGCCGAAAAGCCTGTACAACATCTGGCTTGGCTCTTTTGGCTCTTCATACTAAAGCGCCGGTATTGCCCGTTTTTACGCGTCGTTTGCCTAATGGCAGATATTTACTGGAAATTGGCAAGAAGATTGATATTATCAATTCGGGAAATCGCGATGCCGATGTATTAATGAATACTCAGAACTTTACAAGAATTATTGAAGAACAAATTCGCAAATATCCGGATCAATGGTTTTGGGTTCATCAACGCTGGAAAACAAAACTTTGTCAGGTAAGACAAAAAGGATGAATAATTGAAGCTCGTAAGTACTAAAAAGTTGCCGCATGAAGGCATTGATAAAATATTAATCCGCGGAACTAATTGGATTGGCGATGCCATCTTAACATTGCCGGCGGTGGCCTCTATCCGCGCCACATATCCGCGGGCACACATAGCGGTCCTCGCAAAACCATGGGTGGCGGACATTTACAAAGTTTTCTCCGCCGTGGATGAAATAATTATTTATGAAAACAAATTTGATACTCCAACAGGAGTATTTCGTCTCGCCCGAACGCTCAAAAGGAGAGAATTTAACGCGGCGATACTTTTACAAAACGCCATAGAAGCCGCTATCATCGCTGTGGCGGCGGGAATTCCTCTACGCGCCGGTTACGACTCCGATGCCCGCGGGCTGCTTTTAACTCATCGCGTGCGGCGCACAGAAGAAATAAAAAAGGTTCACCAGATTGATTATTATCTGGAAATGGTCAAAGCTTTGGGTTGTGTTTCCGTTAATCGTGAAATGAATCTGGAAACAAAAATAAGTCTTTTGGATGCTCAAGAGGTTTTGCGAAAATTCATTCCGGAAACAAAGAAGTCTATAATAGGTATCGCTCCCGGAGCCACTTACGGTCCTGCTAAAAGATGGTTTTCGGATAGATTTGCGGCCGTGGCAGATAAACTGGATGAAAAATTTTCCACGCAGGGGATTTTGCTGGGTGGTAAGGCCGATGGAGAAACAGTGCAGGAAGTCCAAAAAATGGCGCGCGTTGAATTAATTAATCTTGCCGGAAAAACAACTTTGCTGGAAGCAATTTATTTGATTTCCCAATGCAAACTGTTTATCAGCAATGATTCCGGGTTAATGCACATAGCGGGAGCGTTAAACATTCCCACCGTAGCTATTTTCGGTTCGACAAATCCTGTCACCACCTCGCCTGTGGGAAACAAATCCATCATTGTTCGCAAGGAAGTATCATGCAGCCCCTGCCTGAAAGAAAAATGTCCGACGGATTTTCGTTGCATGAAGCTGATTTCTGTGGAAGATGTTTTGCAGGTTGCTCAGAATTTATTGTGAAACTCCAATTCTGAAAGCGAAACGCATTGGAATTGGTAAGTTGAACAATCCCGCGAAGCGGAGGGTACAATACCCCAAAGCTTGCTTTGGGGTTCATACACGTGATTACAAAAAGAGCAAGGTAAAAATCAATGAAAAAAAATGCGGCCGTTTTTC
>JAPLJP010000153.1 GCA_026388535.1 Deltaproteobacteria bacterium
CCGTGGCCGAAGGGATGACGGTCATCGGCGGGCACACTGGATGTTTTCACGGAAAACATGGCGATAACCGCGGCTATTAAATCCATGCCCGAGTGAATCGCTTCCGATATTATCGAAACAGATCCAATCAAAACGCCGACAATAACCTTGAATAAAACCAGAACAGAATTGGAAGCAACCGATAACATTGCCACTCTTTCTTTGCGCTGTTGTAAAGTAGTCACTGTATTTCCCCAAATTTTTCTTTTAATGAGCATATCATAGATACAGCATTATTCTTCTTAAATGTAATTGATTCACTTTGCAAGTAGGTAAATTTGTGATAGGAGACACTTCCTGAATTTTTGTTTCTGAAGTCAAGGTGGGACCCCACTCCGCTTCGCTACGGGGGTAATTCAACCAGCAAGCTTCAGTGCGCTTCGCTTCTGAAGCTTGGGTTTCATTATGAATAAAAATTTTATTCTTTCTTCCTTTAAAGCATCGGCAAAGGATTGGCTCGACTGGCGCTGGCAATTTAAAAACCGCGTTACCAGAATAAACCAATTGGAATATTTTTCCGGTAAACCGGCGTTACAAAAAGAAACGCTGACCGCCGTAACAGCCGTTTATCCTCTGGCGATAACTCCTTATTATTTATCGCTCATTCAAAGCTATAATGAAAATGACCCTATTTTCGCGCAGTGCGTTCCAAACCAGCGGGAAATCTACTTTTCTGAGGGAATACCGGAAGATCCGCTAAAAGAAGATATGCACATGCTGGTACCCAAGCTGATACATCGCTATCCCGACCGCTGTCTCGCCATCGTCACTGAGACCTGCGCTACTTACTGCCGGCACTGCAACCGCAAGCGTTTCTGGTTGCGGCCAAATCATCTGAGTTTAAAAAACCGCTTCCAGAAAATGGTTCGCTATATTTCCGAATCGCCGCAAATCAGAGAAGTGATTATCTCCGGCGGCGACCCGCTGATTCTTGATGACCATACTCTGGAGCAGTTTCTGGCATCATTGCGAACCATCCCGCATATCGAAGTTCTGCGGATCGGCAGTCGTGTTCCGGTTGTTATGCCCATGCGCATAACCAGAGACCTTTGCCGAATGCTCAAACGCTATCGGCCTTTATGGTTCAATACCCAGTTCAATCATTCCAATGAAATCACACCGGAATCAAAGCGCGCCTGCAATATGCTGCAGGAAGCGGGAATCCCCGTGTCCAATCAATCTGTTTTACTAAAAGGCGTTAATGATTCTCCGGAGGTAATGAAACATTTACTTTACGGCCTGCAAAAGATATCTGTCCGGCCGTATTATCTTTTTCACTGTGACCCGGCTAAAGGCTGTATGCACTTTCGGACCGATGCGCGATCAAGCATTGCCATGATGGAAAAAATATGGCGGCAATGTTCCGGGCTTTGCCTGCCGCAATACGTTCTGGACGTGCCCGGAAGCGCAGGCAAGATACCTTTAAATATGATGTCCGGGGCAATAAAAAATGATTTGAAACAACATCAACATTTTTTTGACAAGTTCAAATAAATAGATTAGAGAAGCCAAAGAATAAAACTCGCAATTTTGTTACATTAAGTAAGGAGAAAATTTTATGATAATCCCAGCCAGTGAGTTAAGAAAAGGAATACGGCTGAAAATTGATAATGAACCGTATGTCGTAACTGAGTTTAATTTTGTCAAACCGGGCAAGGGACAGGCTCTGTACCGTACCAAGCTCAAAAACATGATCACCGGCAGCCAGTTTGAGCGCTCTTTCCGTTCCGTTGATACCTTTGAAACCGCTGATTTGCGCGAAAAGAAAATGCAGTATCTCTACAAAGAAGGGGATAAATACTGCTTCATGGACAATGAAAACTTCGAGCAGATATATTTAACTGAAGCTCAGGTCGGTGACTCCGTGAATTTCATGACCGACAACATTGAAGTGGAAATTCTGCTTTTTGAAGATAAGCCCATCGGCATCAGCCTGCCTAATTTTGTCGAGCTGATCGTGACAGAAGCTGAGCCATGGGCCAAGGGCGATACCGCCGCCGGCTCCACAAAACCGGTCAAGGTGCAGACAGGCTACACAATCCTGGTACCAACTTTTGTTACCGAAGGTGAAAAAATCAGGATTGATACGCGCACGGGAGAATACCTGACCAGAGTTAAAGGCTGAGCTTTCCAAAATACAAAGCAAATATATGGCAATATAAAAGTGTCATTGCGAGCCGTCTCTTAGACGGCGTGGCAATCTTAAAAACAAGATTTCTCCCCAGCAGAGCTGGACTATAGGCTTCGCTTCGAAATGACAATTACACATCATCATGCACCAATATATAATGCTCAACTTTAATTAATAGGTTCTCAAAATTTGAGTGAAATCCACTTCGATAATAATTTTAATCTGACGCGCAAATCGCGAACCTTGCAGACGCGCGCCAAACTAATTCAAAGCATTCGTCTCTTTTTTATCCATAATGGCTTTCTGGAAGTGGAAACTCCCCTGCGGATTCCATCGCCCGCGCCGGAAGAGCATATTGAAGCTATACCATCGGACGACTGGTTTTTACAGACATCGCCGGAACTCTGCATGAAGCGCCTGCTGGCAACAGGCTATCCGCGGATATTTCAAATAAGCCATTGCTTTCGCGCCGCCGAAAGAGGCGATAAACATCTGCCGGAATTCACCATGCTGGAATGGTACGTCATCGGATTCGATTATCATCAGCTTATGGATCAATGCCAAGAAATGATTTGGGCTGTAGCCAAAGATTTGGGCATTACTGAAATCAAGCGACAAAACAAAAAAATAAGTCTGGCGACGCCGTGGGAAAGAATCACTGTCGCGGACGCCTTTTCCAAATACGCGCCGGTTACTCTGGAAGAAGCCTTGTTTAAAGATAAATTTGATGAAATTTTAGTTGAATACATAGAACCCAAGCTTGGCGTTGACAGGCCAACTTTTATTTATGATTATCCGGCAAAACTTGCAGCACTGGCAAAATTAAAAGATGACAATCCCGCCTTCGGCGAACGCTTTGAGCTCTATATCGGCGGACTGGAAATCGCCAACGGCTTTTCGGAACTGGCCGACGCGACGCAACAGCGCCGGCGCTTTGAAGAAGCGCTGAAAAATCGCGCCGCGAAAAATTGGGCGCGTTACGAAATGCCGGAAAAATTTCTGCAATCACTTGAATCTCTTGCGCCCTGCGCCGGCATCGCTCTGGGAATCGACCGGTTGGTTATGATTATGGCCAGCAGCGAAAAAATTGATGATGTGGTCGCCTTTACGCCGGAAAATCTCTAATAAATTAACCCCCCAGCAGGTTAAAAAAAGCCCTGCCTCCATTGCGGAGGCAGGGCTTAAATTTAGAATAAATTTTTTATCTTGTAATTACCATCAACGAATAGATGCTTGTGTAAGGCGTCTGTGTCCCCACCAGGAAAGTACCGTCATATGACGCCTGTCCATCAAAATCAGTACCGGATATTGTTGCATTGCCCGTTGAACCGATTGCGATGGTTTCGGCTGTAGGAGCAGATATCAAATTATTACTGCATACCCAGCCGCTATAGCTCATTGAGCCGCCGGTGGTAGCGCTGATGGTCTCATGCGCCCAGAAAGGCGCGGGTGAGGCGCCGACGACGAGCTCATGACCATACGATGTTCCGGCTACCTGGCTGGTAGACATGCCGGTCTGCCCGTTGGTAATCTGGATGATCATCAAATGGTATCCTTGAGAAGCATCTCCGAATGTCATCACGACCGTCTTCTTGTCAGGCGACATGAATCCCTGGGCAGTCGACTCGCCATTCATGGTGACAATCCCACTGGTATCTACCGCTAGCGTCTTGCCTGAACTTTCATATCCGGCACTACCGCCCAGTCCATCGCTCCAACTCCTGCTTAATAAACCGGACCCGTTAGTATCTCCTGCTCCATGTATCCACGTGTCGTCCTTGCCGACCCGCAAAGCATGGAAAACTAACGTCTTGCCTTGTATGTCGCCGGCCGCGTATGAACCACCCTTTTTCTGGGCAATCAACAAGGCGGGTTCTGTTGTGCCTATGGAGTGTTGGGTTCCCACGATGAAATTTTTATCCGATGCCATCGTATAATGATTATCGGCATTACTGCCGCTGCCGCTTTCCGTTATCACGCCGGTTGATGTATTAATCGTCCATACTATTGTACCTGCCGCAGGGCAGCTTACGCTTACCGAATTTTCATAACAATCCGAAGCGGTGAGATTCCCGGAAGCACCTAACGTTACGGTGCCGCGCCACCAACTGCTGCTGGAGCCCGCCTTCAGCATATGCACATCCCATGTTGCCGCAAGGTCTGACTGAGCAAAAGCGGTTGTTTCGCTACCGCCGCCATCGCTACTGCTAGCCCCTCCGCCGCAACCGGAAATTATCAGAAACATCATTAGAATAAAACATAATAAACCCCGAATTGAAACACTGCGCCTGTTCATGATTCCTCCTTATTAAAATGTAAAGTGATGATAAAAAGACTTGAAACGTTTTTTATAGATACTCTCATTATTGAAAAAATCAACAAGTTTTTGAAAATGAAAAGAGATATTGACAAGGCCGCCTTCTCCTTGGTTAGTTTACGCTACAAATTTTAAATCAATTATTATCTAATGATTAAAAAAAGGAGAACGAGATGTTTGATGCGGATTATTCCCGCAGTTTCAAGTTCTACGGCGTTCTGCCGATTGATTATTACTGCAACAAAAAAACCCCGCCCCCCGTCAAAGGGGGCAGGGCTTAAAACAACTGTTTGGTTTTTCTACTTCGTGACTACATTAAGCAAATAAACATAGTTGGGGTTGGATCCTTGTGTCTGTGTACCCACGATGATCTTCTGATCGTGCGATATCTGCCCATGGAACGTAGGATTTCCGGTTATAGTTAAAGTACCCGACGTAGTAGTGATATTACCGGTATAGGTTGTACTGGGCGCAGTAAACATGGGATTATTGGTCACCCAATCGCTAAAGGTCATTCCGCCGCCCGGGGCCACTGTGGTGGTTTCATGTATCCAGCCAGTTGTCGCGCCGATACCAAGCATATGAGCGTATGCTGTTCCGGCGGGCAATGCGCCGGCGGTGAACTCCGTCGCGGTAATCTGCATGATCATCAAATGGTATCCATGAGAAGCATCTCCCATTGTCAACACAACCGTCTTCTTGTCGGATGACATGAATCCCTGGGCAGTCGAATCGCCAATTATGGTGACAATACCACTGGTATTCACCGCTATTGTTCCTGTAGTTGAGCCACTACTGCCGTCAAATCCCTCGAGCCAACTCAAGTTGAATGAACCGGACCCGTCAGTGTTTCCTTCCCCATGTTCCCACGAGTCGTCCTTGCCAACCCGCAACATATGGTAAACTAACGTCTTGCCTTGTATGTCGCCGGCTGTGTATGAACCACCTTTTTTCTGGATAATAAACATTTCGCTTTCAGACAACTCGTAAAACTAATTGTGCCCAAGGAATTGATGGTTACGGTCTGACGGCTCCAACTGCTAACGCTGCCGTTTGTCTGAAGCACTTGAATGTCCCATGTTGCATTAAGATCGGCCTGGCTAAATGCGGTTGGTGCGGAACCGACCACAAAATTCTGACCGGGCACATTTGCTGAGCTTATAGTCGGAGACAAACTGCTGGGAGTTATTGTATAGCCGGCAAGGGAGGGCGTTAAGGTATAACTGCCGTTCACAAGGCCGGAAAAACTGTAATTGCCGCTGCCGTTTGTTGTGGTTGTCCCGGAACCGGCGCCGCCTAATGTGATTGTTACACCTGACTTCACATCCCCGCTTACCGTACCGGAAATACTGTATGTCGCCGCTGTATTGGCTGTCGCTGTAAAATCCCTACCGGTAATATTTCCACCGGCTATATTTACGGCTCTACTGGATGGTGAGAACGTATAGCCTGCCAAAACGGGCGTTACCGTATAGGCCCCGTTGGCAAGATTTGGAAAACTGTAAGTGCCGCCTCCGCCGGTAGTTGCCGTAGCGGTTGCCGCGCCGGTCAGATTAATCGTCACACCGGACGTGACGGCTCCGCTCACCGTGCCCGATATACTATAGATGAATGTACCGCCGACTACAGATGAAGTGAAATTCTGGCCGGGAATATTTGCTGAAGTTATGGTTGGCGATAAGCTGGCCAGGGTGAACGTATACCCCGTCTTGGATGGTGTCACGGTATAGCCACCGGGTAAAAGACCGGAGAAACTGTAATTACCACTGCCATCTGTTGTTGTTATTGCCGTTCCGGATGTGCCGCCGCTCAATGTAATCGTTACACCGGCAATGGTGTCTCCGCTCACGGTACCTGATATACTGTAAGTGGCCGCAGTATTGGCTGTCGCTGTAAAATTAATACCGGTTGCATCCGCGCCGCTTATGATTACCCCTGTGCCGGCCGGGCTGAACGTATAACCCGTAAGGGAAGGTGTCACGGTGTAGTTGCCGTTCAACAAAACACCCGGAAAACTGTATTTCCCGTCAGTGCCTGTTACTGTCTCAGCGTTTGCATCACCGGTCAGTAATATTGTTACACCGGCAATAACAGCTCCGCTCACTGTACCCGATATGCTGTAAGTCAGGCCGGCATTGGCTGTCGCTGCAAAATCAACACCGGTTTTATCCGCGGTTAAAGTTCCGCCCCGACTGAGCGGGTCGAACGTAAAGCCCGTCTTGACGGCTGTCACGGAGTAGTTGCCGGCCAGCAGACCCGTAAAGCTGTACGTTCCATCTGTAGCGGTCGTTGTAGTAGCGGTTGCATCGCCTGACAGGTTGACTGTTACACCTGATGCCCCAGTCACCGTACCGGAAACACTGTAGGTAACAGCATTATCGCTGCTGCTGCTACTGCTGCTACAACCAACAACGACCATCAAAAACATCAACATAAGAAAATACAACAAAAGCTGAGCTGAAACCCTTTTTCTGTTCATAATTCCCCCTTAATTAAAATGTAATGTGATGATAAAAATACTTGTAAGGTTTTTTTGTGTTTTTTAACCGTACGCTCTTTTGTGAAAAAAACAATAAGTTTCTGAAAATTAAAAGATATATTGACAAGGCAGTTTTTTTCCTTTAGTTTACGCTACAAATTAATTACCTTTTGGAGAATAAAAAGTGAAAGACATTGGCTCTTTAGACTTAAGCGGTAATTTTCACGGCAGTCTTTTGGGCATGGTCCTCGACGCCGGGCTCATGGTCCAGTTTGTTCTGCTGCTGCTCTTTATTTTTTCCGTGGTTTCGTGGGCAATCATTTTCCTGAAATACCGGTATTATCAAAAGATTAAAAAAGAAAATGAGAGTTTCGACTCCGATTATTCCCGCTCCTCCAAACTCTCCGACGTTCTGCCGGCGGCAAAAAAATATTCCTTTTCCACTACCGCGGAAGTTTTTCGCGTCGGTTACGCGGAACTGACAAAAATAAACAAATACGCCAGTGAATCGGCGCAGAAAGGCGATGAAATAAGTCTTTCCTCTCTGGACAACATAGAACGTTCCATGAACAAAGCCTCCAATACCGAAATGACCAAGCTGGAAAGCGCTCTTGGTTTTCTGGCGACAACAGGTTCGGCCAGTCCCTTCATCGGATTATTCGGCACGGTTTGGGGTATCATGGATACTTTCAAGGGAATCGGCGCGCGAGGTTCGGCAACACTTGCCGTTGTCGCTCCCGGTATTTCAGAAGCGCTGATAGCTACGGCCGCCGGACTTGCCGCGGCCATACCTGCGGTTATCTTCTATAATTATTTCCTGAACCAATCCAAAAACATGGTTCAGGAAATGGACAATTTTTCCGCTGAATTTTTAAACATTGTCGAACGGTATCTTATCCGTAAATAAAACCGGGAGAATTTAAAGGTTATGCGCGGCTCACGCAGAAGAAACAATTCCAGCAAACCCATGGCGGAAATTAATGTCACGCCTTTAGTTGATGTTATGCTGGTACTACTGATTATCTTCATGGTTACGGCACCTATGCTTTCTATGGGCATTGACGTCAATCTGCCGCGGGTCAAAGCAAAAAGCGTTGATGTCACGGAGGAAAAGCTTATCCTGACTATCAACGAATCCAGGGAAATTTTTCTCAATAAAACCAAAATGCCGCTGGGAGAATTGAATTCCAAGCTGGAAGCGATATTTTCCAACAGGATCGACCGGGAAATTTTTCTCCGCGCCGATAAGAACGTCCCCTACGGAGTTGTTGTCGAGGTCATGTCGGAAGTGCGCAAGGCCGGCGTTGACAAACTCGGAATGATTACGGAACCGCCACCCGAGGAAACAAAATGACACCCCGGACGCTTGGCAACGGCTACCGCGGCAATAACGGCAACTTCCACAATATGATTTATCTCTCTCTGGCCATCCATCTGGTTGTTATTACCATTATTCTTATTTCCATCCCCACAACTTCGCGGCATTTGACTTTCGGGACTGCTTATTCCGTCCAGCTTGTAGGTTCTGAAGCTGTCCTGCCGGCTAATGATTTCTATGGGCTGAAAGATATTCTGCGAACAAATGAAGCGCCAAGCTCCATAATTTTAAAACGTAAGATTACCAGTATCTCTTCCACCCCGGCAAGAACTCAGGAAACAAATAAATTAGATATTGAAAAAGCTCTCAGCGCCGTCCGGCGAAACCAGCGGGATAAACCGCAAACCACAACGGCCGCTTCCGGCAGGCAAACAATATCAGAGACGGAAATCAACTCGCAAACAAACGAATATATCGGATTTGTCTGGTCCAAAGTTAAACAAAACTGGACGATGCCGCAATCATTATTGCCGGAAAAAAATATTACAGCTATTATTGATGTCCGAATTGCGCGCAGCGGCGCGCTGGAATACGCGGCTTTTGAAAAACGCTCCGGCAACCGCTACTTTGACGATTCCGCTCTCCGGGCGGTTAAGAAATCCAGCCCTTTTCCGCCTCTGCCATACTGGGTTATGGACAAAAGCATTGAAATCGGCATTCGTTTTCATTCCGCGGAACTTCGATGATACTAAAAGACGCGGGCAAAAGGGCTTTTTGACTGCAAGACTTACTATTGAAAAGAAAGGGAAATTTATCTCTAATGAAAAAAGTTTTTTTAATTTCATCTTTTGCATTTTTTTTCTGCGCCCTGCCGGTTTTCAGCGGCAGTGCCGCCGCAAGGATTTATGTTGATATAGATTCACCAACGTTCCAACTTATTTCTATTGCCATTTGCGACTTCAATAACAAAACAGCCGGCGCGAAAACGCCGGCGGAATCCGGCATTGCTGTTTCGGACTATGTTAGAAAAGATTTGTCTCTGACCGGAATATTTAATATTTTGAATAATAAAAGCTTTTTAGAAGACAAAGATTCCAACCCGGCTGTTCCTGAAAATATTCGCTTTGCCGATTGGGCGGCAATCGGCGCCGATTACCTGCTTCGGGGTAAAATGACTCAAAACGACAAAGGTTTCATGGTGGAGTGCCGTCTGTACGATGTCACCCGCGGAGAAATTCTTTTTGATAAAAAATACAATGCGGAAATCAACAAATTAAAAACGGTTTCCAGAGCGATAGCTTCCGATATCCTGCTTGCACTCATCAATGACGAAGGAGACTTTGGCACCAGGATAGCGTTTGTTTCCAAAAAAGGCCTCAAATCCGACATTTACTCCATCAATTATGACGGCTCCGAGTTAAAAAACATAACCAATCATCAATCCATTATCATGACGCCTCGCTGGTCGCCCGATGGAAATTTTCTTGCCTTCACGTCTTTTAAGGGCGGGCGCCCGGAAATTTATATCCGGAATCTAAAAAACGGCACGGAAAGAAAAGTTGCTTCTTTTGATGGACTAAATTTGTGCGGATCTTTCTCGCCGGACAGCAAAAAATTACTCCTGACCCTGAGCAAGGAAGGCAATGAAGAAATATATGTTCTGGAAACCGACACTCTGAATCTCAAGCGCCTGACCAATAACTACTCCATAGATGTTTCTCCCGCCTGGTCGCCCGACGGGAAAAAGATAGCTTTTGTTTCTAACCGCGCCGGCTCGCCGCAAATTTATACAATGGATGCCGACGGCAATAATGTAAAAAGGATAACTTACGAGGGAAATTATAATACTTCTCCTTCGTGGTCGCCGCGCGGTAACCGCATCGCCTATGAAGGATTAACTAATGATAGATATCAAATTTTTTCCATTGATGCGGAAGGCAATAACTCCACGCAATTAACCTCCGACGCGTCTAACAACGAATCTCCTTCATGGTCGCCCTCCGGCAGACAAATTGTGTATGTCTCCCGAAAAAGCTCGAACAGTAAAATTAATATTATAAATTCCAACGGTTCAAATCCGAGGGTGCTCAATGAAAACAGCTATAAAATGATAATGCCGGCATGGTCGCCCCGATTTAAATAATTTTACCATGCCGGAAGTTTAGGGGTTGTTATTTTTCATTCTTTGCCGTATATAGCTTATATCAATGTAAGCTCTGAATATCAGACAGTAAAGTGGATATAAGGGGATTTCGTCTTTAAAATTGCTCCGATTTCTGTTATAAGTTTTGAAAGATGATAATCGTTTCTCTTGTGTTTAATTTCTGGCAACCTTATTTTTCATGGAAAGAGAGGAAAAATAATTATGAAAAAAAATCTAACCTTGATGGGAATCTTCGTTTTAATTATATTTGGCCTGACAATTTTTACCGGATGCTCCGAAAACAAATCAGTCGTAACAAAGGATACTACACAAGAAACCGCGCCAACAGCAGTGCAAAAAACCGAAACCGCCAAGCCGGCCGATGTCTCTAACATGAGCGCCATTAATCAAAATGAGGCCGCCAAGGAACAGCCTGTCCAAATGGATCAAACAGCGCTGGCATATAGTTCTGTTCGTGATATCAATTTTGATTTTGATAGTTCCATCATCCGCCCTGACGCCCGTGACATTCTCAAAACCAATGCCGATTTTCTATCAAAAAAAAGAGTATCCGTCATTGTTATTGAAGGACATTGCGATGAAAAAGGAACCGACGAATATAATATGGCTCTGGGGCAAAGACGAGCCCAGGAAACAAAACAGTATTTAATCAATCTTGGCGTTAAAGAATCACTGATAAGAACAGTCAGCTACGGCGAAGAACGTCCTTTGGATCCGGCAAGCAATGAAGAAGCATGGGCCAAGAATAGACGCGCCCATTTTGTCGTTAATCCGTAATATAATTTAATGAGGTGAAAAAATTGAAAAAGTTAGTTTATCTTCTTTCAGTTGTTTTGGTGTGTTTCGTCACGGGATGCGCCACTACAGGAGATTTGAATGCGCTTCGTTCGGAATTAAACCAGAAAACGGACGATAAATTGGCGTCCGTAGAAACTGAATTGGCGGCCTTGAAAAAGAGCTCCGAGGCACTGGAGTCCATGCGAAGCGGACAGGCAAACACGGCGGCTGATCTTACCGATTTGCGGGAAAATCTTCAGCAGTTGCGCGGCCAGGTGGAAACGCTGAAAAAGGATTCAAAAAAGGAAGACCAACGCTTTGATAACATTCTTCTGAGAATCAATTTTATTGAAAACTTTCTGGAAATCGGCAATAAAAATACTTCCGACGCTTCCGATAAAAGCGGTAAATCAAACGGTGTCTCCGCCGCCAAAGACTCGGCAAAAAAACAAGACAAGGAAAAAGCTTACTCGGCCGCTTATCAGATTTTTCAAGAAGGTCATTACGATAAAGCGAGAACCGAGTTTCAGAATTTTTTAGAAGCTTATCCCGACAGCGAGTATTCCGACAACGCCCAGTTTTGGATCGGAGAATGCTACTTTTTTGAACAAAAATATGAAACGGCTATTTTGGAATACGAAAAAGTAACCAAGAATTACCCGAATGGCAATAAAGTTCCCTATGCCTTGCTCAAGCAAGGCCTTTCCTTCCTCAAGCTGGGAGATAAAACCAGCGCCAAATTACTTTTGCAACAAGTGATAAAAAATTATCCGAACACCAGCCAGTCGCGCATCGCCCGTTCCAATCTGCAAGAAATCAAATAAATACCCACGGAAAAATTCAACTTATTGAAGTTTATCTAACGTAATCGTTTTTACATCATCGGGAACCGGCAGATCAAAAATGGACAAATCAGCCGCTTTTTCGATTTTTATATCCGAATATTTTATTGATAATGAAGTTATTCCATCAGCCATATTAATTGTAATTTTGCCGGGAACAGGGTTTGGGGGTTCATCGTAAATATATTCCACTGTGTATAATTTTTTACCGGTCTTATCATTACGAACAAGTTTCCGTAACCGATTTTTTTCTTCAATCCAGATAGTCTGCAATAATCCTGATTTCGTTTTCATTTCGACGCGTAGAAGATTTTTTTCCTGATATCCCTGGTAAACAACTTCGTTCTCTCTCAAAGAGGGGAAGGTTCCGGAAAAAATCATTACTATATCTTCAACATTAATTTGCCAGGGCAAAAACTTTGCTAGGTTGGCTTGTGTCGGCTGTCCGCGGTAAAATTCTCCCTTCGAAGGAATAAAAACGCTCATTTTTTCAGGTGAAACGGTGATGAAAAAATCGGGCGTTCCGATTATCGGAAGCAATTCTAAACGCAAATATGAAGGCTTTTTTATAATCAGGACTGCTTTTGCCGGATAATAACCATCAGGCGTTATTAAATCTATCTTAGCTATAGCGCTTATAACATCACTTTCATCAATAGATCCGGAAATAGCATTATTGATTTTTGCCGTTGGAATATCGGAATAAATAACTGTCTGGTTAACACAAGAACAGGCAAGAAAAGGCAACAATAATAAAAGAACTAGTGAAAAGGATTTTTTTTCGTGCATACTGGATATGAGGGAATATATAGTTTTTTTACTTTTTCTTATTGATTAAATCTTCAAGTTTTTTTTGCACGGCGCTGTTTTGATTATCAACCTTAAGAGCGCGCTCGTACATTTCCTTTGCTTCTTTAATTTTATTGAGTTTTACGTAAATATCTCCCAGATGCTCGATTATATCAACTTCGTCAGGCAAAAGTTCCAGAGCTTCTTTCAAATATTTCAAGGCGATGTTTAATTTATTCTTTTTGAAATACAGCCAACCAAGACTGTCTATGAAATAACCGCTGTTAGGTTTAATTTCCATGGCCTTGAGAATCATTTTTTCCGCTTCATCAAGATTCATGCCGCGATCGGCATAACTGTAACCTATAAAATTAAGTGCTATAGCGTTGTCCGGTTCAATTTCCAAAACCTTTTCCATTTCCTTAATGCTTTCAGAAAATCGTTCTGTTTTTTCATAAATAACACCTAAAGCGTAATGCGGTTCTATATCCCGGGGAGCAATTTTAATTCCATCTTTCAGAATATTTTCGGCCGCGGCCATATCTTTAGCATCTTCATAAAGAGCGGATAAAAAAAGATAAAGAATAATTTGATCGTCTTTTTTCTTAATGGCTTCCTTTAGTAAATTTACAGCTTCAGTAATTTTACCTTCTTTTTTAAGAATCATTCCGGCACGCATTTGAGAATTGGCGTATAACTCTGACGCGATAGAAATGCTTTTATATTCGTCCAGCGCTAATTCGTTTTCGCCTTTTTCCTCATAAGTATTAGCCAGCAGATATCGAACCTTGTCATCCGTAACATTCTTCTTTAGAATGGCGGAAAATTCATCAATCGCTAAATCAAGCCTGTTCATATCGTAATATAAAAGACCCAACGCTACCTTCACCTCACGGTTATCCGGATCAAATTTCAAAACTTCCTGAAATTCTTTTTTCGCTTCTTCATATTTTTTACCTTTTATTAACAACTCTCCCGTTTTCATTCGCAAACCTATACGCGCGGGATTGATTTCCAGGTAATTACGGTACATTTCAACAGCTTTATCCAGCTTGTTCTGATCTTCATAGAGCGCTGCTAAATCAAATAACGCCATTTCAAAATAAGGATTCAAAGACATGGCCTTTTTAAACATTTTTTCCGCTTCATCCAGACGATTCAATTTCGTGAGCATTTTTCCATAATAGTAAATGCCCATAAGATTGTCGGGATCTATTTTCAACATTTTCTTAAAAGTCTCTTCAGATTTATCAAACTTCTTTTCTTCGGCGTATATTATCGCCAGATAAAGATGCGCTATAAGGTTCTTGGGGTCCAGCTCAATTACCTTTTTATGTTCTCCTATCGCTTTTGCGTATTCGCGAACATTAAGATACAAACCGCCCATAATAAGATGCAGTTCAATATTATCGGGATTTTTAACAAGCATTTCTCCGCCCAGGGAAATGGCGCTTTTGATATCGCCCTGTTGCGCATATAAAGCAACAAGTTCAGTTGCCAAATAAGTGGATTCGGGATCGGCGGTGACAGCTTTTTTCATTTCTTCAGCCGCTTCCTCAATATTTCCGTCCCGACGCAGAAGAATACTTAGAGAGTAATGATAAGCCGCGTTTGGTGTTTTTTCTTCTAAAGCCACAGGAGAAGCCACTGGAGGAGCAACCTGCGCTTTACGTAAAAAACCACAACCGTATAAATTTATACAAATTAATATCAATATAAGGATAAAATAAATTTTTTTATTGTACATATTATTCGGCTTTCTTTATTGCTTCTTTACTATTAATAATCTATCAGGACTTTTTTCTTGTAACGATTTTCGACACAGGAACAATTGATACTCCATTGTCACGCAAAACTTTCATCGCATCCTTGATCGCTCGAATAGTTTCCGGATAAGGATGACCAATCGCTATCACAGGAGAAATATCATCATTTTTTGTTATATTAATTAAATTATTATAAATTTTGTTGTAATCGCGATCCTTATCGAGGAATATTTTACGCTCAGCTATTTTTAATCCAACCCTATCAGCGGCGGCGACAGCCTTGGTATCAACCGATGTTCGCGAATCCACAAAAAACAACTTTCTTTTCTTCAGTTCATTAAAGATTAAAACAAGTTCTTTTTCATCCTCCATGAACTTCGAACCCATATGATTATTAACTCCGGAAATGTAAGGTACAGCAGCGATATTCTTTTTTAATTGAAATATTATCTCCTCGTCATTCATATCCGTAAACAGCGCGCCTTCTCCCGGTTTTTCATTCGGATAAGAAACCGGTTCCATGGGTAAGTGTAAAAGAATTTCTCTTTTAGCTTTATGAAACATTTCCGCCGCTTCACGGGTATGAGTCTGAAAAGGCAAAACAGCAAATGTTAAATCAGCGTTAACTTTCAGCAATTCTCTTACCGGATTAATATCATTACCAATATCATCAACAATGATTGCCACTTGCCTTTTGCGAGCGGGCTTCGGAATAAATAGATTTGATTTCTCACCTTTTAATTTAATCGCTTTTTTTGTTTCTATTTGCTTTGTTTCTTTTTTTTGTTCTTTTATTGCCGGAGGCTCTTCTTTAAATTGCAATATATAAATTATGCCCGCAATTAATATGACTATTAAAGAAATAACCGTTGCGGTAAAGAGCTTTTTAAATAATTTCATGATTGATTATAACTTTACATATTACGTCTGGATTAATTTAAGTTCTTTTTCATGATATCCCAGCTGTTTAATATATCAACAGCTGTTTTAAGCTGATTGTCTTTGGCTACATCAGAAAAATCCTTCAAGTCTTTTAATTGAATTTCATCAACTTGGGAACCTTCCTCCTGCTCCGGTTTTATGTGTCCCTTGAGATCTTTTTCTCTAATTCGGTCTCCACTGCCATCATTATCCGCATCTTCCGAAGGCTTTATATATTTTACAATGATATCAGGGGTAATGCCTTCCGCCTGAATGGAGCGTCCATTCGGGGTATAATAACGAGCGGTCGTCAGCTTCAGAGCGGAACCGTCTTCCAACGGTATGACAGTCTGCACGGATGCTTTTCCGAAAGTTTGCGTTCCAACAACCAAAGCCCGGCCGTTATCCTGCAGTGCTCCGGCAACAATCTCCGCAGCGCTGGCCGTGCCTTCGTTGACTAAAACAACTATCGGACAGATTATTTCGTTATCATTATTTTTGGCCATTGATTTTGTTTCCATGCTTTTTACGCGTCCGCGCGTGGAGACAATTACTCCTGATTTAAGAAATATATCAGAAACTTCTATCGCCTGAGTCAACAATCCGCCAGGATCATTTCGCAAGTCCAGAACCAAACCCTTTATCGGAATATTATTTTCACTGATTTTTTTCATTTCTTTGCGTAAATCATCAGCTGTTCTTTCCTGAAAAGCCGCTATACGAACATATCTAATATTATCTTCCAGTTTTTTAACCTTGATGCTCTTAACCTGAATAATAGCGCGAGTTAAAGTAATATCTTTCGGCTTGGTCATATTCTCTCGCATGATCGTTACTGTAACTTTAGTATCCTTGGGGCCTCTTAGTTTCTTTACAGCTTCCATAACGGTTATATCTTTAGTGGATTTGCCGTCTATCTTTATAATTAGATCACCTGATTTTAGTCCGGCAATAAACGCCGGAGTGTCTTCGATTGGAGAAACTACGGTCAAAACATCTTTTATGATCATAATCTCAATGCCTATCCCTCCAAAATGCCCCTGTGTTTCCGCTTCCATTTCTTTGTATAAATCAGGCGTCATAAAAGAACTGTGCGGATCAAGAGTTTTTACCATCCCATTAATCGCGCCCTGAATTAATTTATTAGAATCAACCTCCTCAACATAATTCTTCCTTACCATATCAAAAACTTCGTTGAATATTTTTATATCCTTATAGAAATTTTTATCCTTAGCGGAAATATTGCTGTCGTTATTAAGCCCTAACAGGATAAACGCTCCCAGGCAAATTATAGCCAGCAAGGAGACTTTTATTGATATTTTTTTCATAACATTCCTCACAATTTTGAAGATATAATCATTATATTTATACCTTTTTCTCTGATATTTCCATTCTTTTTGATGGTTATGCGGAAAAACATTGAAAGCTTTTTTCAGATATGGACGATATGTGGTTAAAGCAGCTTACTCAATTATCCAGGTGGTGCTATTAGCGGAGTCCTTTAGAACAATGTGAAGCCCGGAAAGCTCCTTTCTTATAGCGTCCGCCCCCGCCCAATCCTTAGCGGCCCGGGCCATATTTCTTTTCTTAATTA
The DNA here is from genome assembly GCA_026388535.1 of Deltaproteobacteria bacterium. Taxonomy (GTDB): domain Bacteria; phylum Desulfobacterota; class Syntrophia; order Syntrophales; family Smithellaceae; genus Smithella. The sequence goes on from JAPLJP010000153.1 coordinate 17,138, forward strand.
AATCCTCAATTTCTTCTACATTCAACCCTCTTTTTCGTAACTCAGTTTCTTTATCAGACAGGAAGAATTGATCGGCATCATTCTGAAAAATTCCTAAAACCGCACCGAAATGATCAAATGTTTTCTTTGCCTGTGCCAAAATTTTCGCTTTATCGGAAGCGGGAATATTTTTTTCGTCGGCAATCAAATTGTTTGTAAGCCTTACCATATCAAAAACATGTCCCAAAGCCTGAGCGGTGTTAAAATCATCATCCATTGCCGCGTCAAATTTATCCGCAAGATCTTTGACCTTGTCCGTGTAATTTTCTCGCTTTGCTGAATTCTTTTGTGCAGCCGGCGTTTTGTCGGAGCCTGATTTGCTCTGGGCCTCTTTCAGAACCTGCAAAGCCCTATAGCTTCTGATCAAGCCGGTTCTGGCTTCGCCCAGCGAATCCTCCGAATAATCAACCGGACTGCGGTAATGACTCTGCAACATAAACAAACGCAATACTTCCGGATGATAGTTTTTCAAGATCTCTCTGACGGGAAATATATTGCCTAGGGATTTGGACATCTTTTCCGAATTTATTTTCACAAAACCGTTGTGCATCCAGTAATTGGCCAGAGGTTTTCCCGTTGCCGCTCGCGATTGAGCGATTTCATTTTCATGATGCGGGAAAATCAAATCTTCTCCGCCGCCATGAATGTCGAAAGTTTCTCCTAAATAACGCCTGCTCATAGCGGAACATTCAATATGCCAGCCGGGGCGGCCCTTTCCCCAGGGGCTTTCCCAGAAAGGCTCGCCTTCCTTGCTTTTTTTCCAGAGAACGAAATCCAGAGGATTCTTTTTTTTGTCATTTACGTCAACACGCGCGCCGGCAATCATTTCTTCCAGATTGCGTCCGGATAAACCGCCGTACTGGCTGTAATTACTTATCGAAAAATACACATCTCCATCCACGCAATAAGCGTATCCCTGTTTTTCAAGACTGCCGATCAGGGCGATCATATCTTCCATGTGCCCGGTGGCCTTCGGAGTTACCGTGGGAGTTTGAACTCCCAGCGCTGCCATATCTTCATCGTGCATTTTAATGTATCGTTCCGATATTTCCTTAATGCTGACACTTTCTTTGTTGGCACGGTCAATAATCTTGTCATCAATATCGGTAAAGTTTTTTACATAAGTAACTTCATATCCACGCGTCCGTAAGTATCTGACCACGACATCGAATACAATCGCAGCGCGGGCGTGTCCCACATGACAGACATCATAAGCGGTAATGCCGCAAACATAGATGCCGACAGCCCCTTTTTTAATGGGCTTGAAGACTTCTTTTTTTCTTGTCGCCGTATTGAATATTTTCTGAGACATACTTCTTGCTTTCATCAAGGATAGATCGGCGCGATTTTCAAACCGGTGTCTTCTTTAAGGCCGCAGATTATGTTCATGTTCTGCACGGCCTGCCCCGCGGCGCCTTTAATCAAATTATCGATTGCCGCCATTATAACAACCCTTTTTGTCCGCGGATCAATAGCCAATCCGATATCGCAATAATTTGATCCGCAAACAGAAGAAATATTGGGATAAATTCCTTCAGGACAAATCCGGACAAATTTTTCGTCCGCGTAAAACGCGCAATAAAGGGAATGCAATTCCGTCAAAGAAATATCTTTCTTCAGTTTTGCGTAAATTGTGCTCAAAATGCCCCGCTTCACCGGCAGTAAATGTGGAGTAAAAGAAATAGCGAATTTTTTACCGGCCAGAGCGTTCAATTCCTGCTCAATTTCCGGAAGATGCCTGTGTTTTCCGACTTTATAAGCTTTAAAACCGCCGTCAACTTCGCAAAAAAGCGAACCAGTCGTAGGTTCCCGCCCCGCTCCGCTTACGCCGGATGCCGAATTAGCGATAATCGTTGATACATCCAATATCTTTTTTTTCAGCGCCGGAGCAAGACCCAGAATAATACTGGTCGGATAGCAACCGGGATTGGCAATAAGTCCCGTTTTCTTGATTTTTTGCCGGTAAAGTTCGGGAATTCCATAAACAGCATCCTTGATAAACTTGGCGCTACTGTGTTTTCCGTACCAGATTTCATATGTCTTCAAATCCCGCAGACGATAATCGGCGCTCAAATCAATTACCTTCTTTCCCGCCCTGAAAAATTCGGGAGCAATATTCATAGAAACACCATGGGGAAGAGCCAGAAAAACCACATCGCAAATATCGCTAATCTCTGCCGGCGTCGCGTTTCGATATTTCAATGAAGTCAAACCCTGCAAAGCCGGGAATACTTCAGATACCGGTTGTCCGGCAAAACGTCGGGACGTAACCGCGACTAACTTCACTTCGGGATGTCCCGATAAAATTCTTGTCAGTTCCTGACCTGTATATCCACTGGCTCCAAAGATTGCTGTTTTTATCATAAAAAATCTCCCAAAAAAAAGGGAGGCCGGAAGCCCCCCTCTTGGAATTTAACGTTTGGAGAATTGGAATCTTTTCCGCGCTCCGGGCTGCCCGTATTTCTTTCGTTCTTTTACCCGGGCATCTCTGGTTAAAAAACCAGCCTTTTTCAGCACGGAGCGCAATTCGGCATCATACTCCAAGAGAGCTTTAGAAATCCCATGTTTTACCGCCCCTGCCTGACCCGCTACTCCTCCGCCGCTTACATTAACAAACAAATCAAACTGGTCTTTTTTCCCCGTGATCTCAAATGGTTGCTTGATAATCATTTTGAGGCTCGGACGAGTAAAATATTCATCATAACTTCTTTTATTGACTACAATATTACCATTACCCGCTTTCATATAAACACGGGCGATAGCGCTTTTTCTTTTACCTGTTGCATAATACCGTTGTTGCGTCATAATATCTCCAATATTGATCTAATTTCTAGTTTTAGGCAAATTAAATGGACAAGGTCTCCGGGCACTGTGCTTCATGAATATGGGCATTGCCGGCATAAACTTTTAGTTTTTTCAGCATTTTTCGCCCTAGATTAGTTTTTGGCAGCATCCCCTGCACAGCCATACGGATTACCTCTTCCGGTTTTTCCGCCAGCATTTTACCCGCAGCAGTTTCCCTTAATCCACCGGGATAACCCGAATAAGAATAATAATTCTTGTCGTTTAGCTTTTTTCCGGTAATAACAATTTTTTCGGCATTAACTACAATAATAAAATCGCCGGTATCGCAATGAGGTGTATAAGTAGCCTTATGCTTTCCCCTCAAACGGCTCGCTATTTCACTAGCGAATCTTCCCAATACTTTACCGGAAGCGTCTGCTACATACCACTTTTTATCAGCCGTTTCCGCATTTGCCATAAATGTCTTCATAATAAAACCACCACTTTTTAATGGAAAATTTAAAGGCGGAGTTTATGCAATCTCAAATTGCTTGTCAAGTAAAATATTTGAAATATCAGAAACAATTACAAAGTTCTGATCCTCAGTAGAAAAAAACCCGCCTTTCTTCCTGAAACCGCGAAAAAAAGGACTTCTTACCCAAATTTGCTAAATATTTTTAGCGGCTTGCTCAATGCCCTTGCGAATGAAATCCAACTTTTCCTGGCTCATTTTCACGGATATGCCCATCACAAGGGTGCGTCCCAAAATATCTTCAGCCTGCGGAATGCTCTCTTTCGTGTATTGCACCTTGCCTTTATAAGACGGATCGGTAAACGGATATTTCTTCGAATTGGCGGTAGAGCGCGCCAGAAAATGTTCCCAATTCGGCACATAATGCCATAAATTTCTTTTATAGCAAACCGTGTCAACGCCTTCAGCGCTAAGCAGGTTCTGAAACTTTTGCGCCTGATTTTCATCCGGCATATTAAAAGCCAAAAACGTGGCGGAATCTCCTTCGGGATCGGGTTTCGCGCGGAATCCCACGCCGGGAACCTGCGCCAGCACATCCATAATAAATTTCTTATTTTTTTTCTGCTCGCCGATAAGATTATCAAGTTTTCTTAACTGCGCCAGACCTAACGCTCCCTGCAATTCGTTCATCCGGTAATTAAAACCTAAAATAGTCCTACCTTCCAGAGCGCGACTTACTTTGGGATTATGATCATGGCCGTGGTCATGATACCATTCCGACCGATGATAAAGATCAAGATTATTGGTAATCACCATACCGCCTTCGCCGGTGGTGACAGTTTTAACATAATCAAAGCTGAAAGTTCCCATATCACCGAAACTGCCCAGTTTCTTCCCTTTAAAGCTGGCGCCGCATCCCTGAGCGTTATCTTCCAAAACAAGCAGTTTGTTTCTATGGGCGATTTCCACGATTTTATCGATATTGGCGCCCGAGCCGCACATGTGCACGGGAATGACCGCCTTGGTGTACTGTGTTTTTTTCTTTTCAATTTCCTGAGGATCGAGATTAAGGGTATCATCTATATCTACCATTACGGGAATCGCGCCTACTTCCATCACAGCTTCATAAGTGGCGAGAAATGTAAAGGCAGGCACAAGCACTTCGTCACCGGGACCGACATCCATAGCCGTAAGCGCAATCTGGAGCGCTGCCGAACCGGAAGTAACCCCCAGCGCGTAGCTGGTCCGGCAATACTTCGCAAACGCCTCTTCAAACTCTCGAACCTTATAAATTCCTTTTCTTTCCTTATCAAAACCATAACGCATCAGAATACCCGTTTCGAGGACATCCATTACTTCCTTGATTTCTTCTTTTCCGATTAGTTCTGCTCCAGCCATGTGTTTAACCTTCCTTTCTTATAGCAAGTTGCTTTCATATGAATTATTGAAAGCTTACTTGGTATTATGCCATGTCAATCAACTTCTTAATGTTTGACAGCTGATTGGTATTAAAAAGCTTGCGCGTAAATCGCGATCATATCTTCTTTGGTGACTTTGCGGGGATTGTTCTTCAATGGTACGGCTACATTCAACGCCACATCGGCCAATGCCGGAAAATCTTTTTCCTTAATCCCGAATTGAGCAAGTGACTCGTGAATTCCGCAATCCTCAATTAACGCCTCGACTGCCTCCAGCGCTAAATAAGCGGATTCGCGCACGGGAAGGTCATCAACACACTCTCCCATTGCCTCGGCAACATCGGCAAATTTTTCCAATGCCGCGGGCATATTGAAAGCCATTACTGCCGGCAACATCATCGTATTAGCAAGCCCATGACCAACGCCGTATTTGCCGCCCAGAGGATAAGACAAAGAATGCACTGCCGTCACGCCGGCATTGGCGAGACCGATTCCGGCATATAAACTGCCCAAGAGCATTCTTTCGCGCGCGACGATATTTTTACCATCATGCACGCAGGCACGCAAATTTTCGGCAATGAGAGCTATTGCTTCAAGGGAAAACATTTCACTCATGGGCGAAGCGTTAACTGATGTGTATGATTCGATGGCGTGACACAGCGCGTCCAAACCTGTCTGCGCCGTGGGTGCGGCAGGCAGGCTCAATGTCAATTCCGGATCCAGAAGCGCCAGTTCCGGATAAAGATACGGGCTGTTCATTCCTTCCTTCTTTTTTAAATTCTTGCGCACAAAAACCGCGGTAAACGTTACTTCACTGCCGGTCCCAGCGGTCGTCGGTATCATGATTTTGGGGAGCCCTGGTTTGGGAACTTTATTAAGGCCGAGATAATCAACCGCGCTGCCTTTGTTTGTCGCGAGCACGGCTATGGCTTTGGCCACATCCATCGCGCTTCCGCCGCCGATGCCAATCACGATATCGCATTTGTTTTTTAAAGCGATTTTCGCGCCTTCATCCGCCAGTTCAATGGGCGGTTCCGGTTCAACCTTATCATAAACCGTGAACTTTATGCCTCCGGGAATAAGAACGTTGGCAATTTTCTCCATCAAATCTGTTTTGGCAAGATTTTTATCTATAACCACAAGTGGATTTTGGGCGTGCAGTTCCTTAATGTGGCTGGCTAATGTTAATAATGATCCATTACCGAAAATAATTTTTTTTGCGCCGGTAAAAGAAAATGTTTTTCTCATAAATTAAATCCTCCAAGGGTGTTAATTGTAATTATAATCACGGGTATGAACCCCACAGCAAGCTGCGGGGCATTATTCCCTCCGCTGTGCGGGATTGTTCGACTAACAAATATAGTCCCGCATAGCTTAGCACGCGGGATAATTCCATTTACGCTTCGATCTTCATTTCATTCGCTCTCAGCGAATGTCATTAAAATTTGAGTCTCACAACAAGGATGTTCTTGCGGCCTAATCCCTATGGGAACTGCCCTGTAAAGTCAAGTTTTTTTGTGGTGAGCGTACCACTCAAGCTGGCGGCAGATGCCGCGAACAATCTTCACTTCGCGCGATAAGATTCCGGCGCGCGTAAAAAAGCGGCGCAGGTGCATCATCCAGTAATCCGGATTCTCGGGATTCAAAAACTTGATATCGGCAAGCAATGTTTTAATTTGCCCGTACATCCCTTCCAATTCAGATGATCGCGCTAATTTGGGTGTTGCGTCCGTCGCGATTATGGCCGGAGACGCGGCTATAAATATTTCATAGCAGAGAATCATCACGGCGTGAGAAAGGTTGAGAGAAGTAAATTCCCGGGACGTCGGTATGGTAACCGCGACATGGCAGAGGCGCAATTCCTCATTGGCAAGCCCCGTATCTTCCGGACCGAAAAGCAGAGCAACTTTGTTTTTCTGCGAGATACCGGCAATATCTTGAGCAACCGCGCGCGGCGCTATAAAGGGCCCGCGGGCTTTACCCAGGCGGGCGGTTGTGCCCACAATATAATTGAAGCCGCCGAGCGCTTCATTCACGCTTTCAATATATTGAATCTTATCTAAAACATCGGCGGCCAGATGAGTGGAACGCTGCTGCATTTCCTCGCGGTTAAAATCTGATTTTCCCACAACAATTATGTTACTGAAACCCATGTTTTTCGCGGCGCGGGCAGCCGATCCGATATTCCCGGCGTATTTTGGTTTATACAAAACGATGCTGATGTTTTTTGTTTTGGCTTTCAACATAATTTCCTTTCCTTTCGAAAGACATTATTAATGTTGGCTTATTTAATCGCTAGTTTATAAATCAGCGTTTAACGAAATGCACGGATAATTTGCGCTGCTTTCGGCAATCGGATTTTTGCGCTACATGGATATTGACAAATAAATTCATTTATAACATTATGGCGAACGTCAAGAAGTTATTATTACCGCTAAAAAGATTGCAGAGGTATAAAATTTTTAATGAAGGGATACAAACTCCTTTTCACCGCCTTACGGTTAACAAGAAATAGCCTCGAAATCATATGCTGAAACTTAAAAAAATCGTTGGAAGTTGTTTTCTTGTTTTCTGCCTGTTACTTTTTTTATTCATGCCTTCCCTTGTTTTTCCTTACGATTCTTCTTCGGCTGATTTTAAAAAATACATAAACATGCTGGAGAAGCAGTTCTCTCAATACGGCTGGACAGACATCAAACCGGGAACAATATCATGGGAATATTACCGGACAACAAAAAACAAGTATCCTCTTATCTTTACTACTTTCGGTAATAACACAGGAAACTGCGTTTTATTTTTAGGCGGTGTGCACGGTGATGAATTGCCGACAGTCTATCTCATGTTCAAGCTTGCCCATTACGTTAAAGATAATCCGGC
>JAPLJP010000007.1 GCA_026388535.1 Deltaproteobacteria bacterium
AAATATTCCCGTGATTAATCCGGAGATTCCCAGAATGGCGTTTCCGTCACCGCCGGCCAGACGCAAAAGGGTCCGCCAGGGGCAGCCCAGAAATACCAGCGCGCCGATCATGGCAAATACTCCCAGAAAAAAGCGAATCAGCGGAGCTGAACCGCCGCGCGGCTTATACTCACCGGCAAAAAGCGCCGCGACAAAAGCGCCCAGAACAAGTCCCATGATTTCCGGACGTAGATACTGGACGACATCAGCCCGATGCAAACCTAGTGCGCCGGCAATATCGCGTTCAAAGCAGGCCACACAAATGCCCATGTTGGGCGGATTACCTAAATACTGAAGCAATGCCGCGCCGATGCCGATAATGGCGCCAACAATAATAATTCCTGCGCGTGAGGAGAAAATATTTTTCATCTAATAGCCTCCCATTCAATATTTTGCCTGTTTCTAACAGTATCGAATTTGAAAATCAAATTCATAAAAGTAATATTTATCTGATCATTATTCAGTTTAGTAATAGTTAGCCGAATTAGAAAAATTCTTCAGAGTTTTTTACAAACGTGAATATTTCATTGAATTTTTAGTAATAAGTCAAATTCCAAATAGTTATAATTACTCTTTGTAGATAAGAAAATTTATGCTATGGAAAAACATGGTCAACGATCGTTTTAAGAGTATCACTATCCAGCAGATGGAGGCTATCATCTCTCTTGTCGAAGAGAGAAGTTTCAGCCGTGCCGCCAAAAGAATGTTTCTAACCCAACCGGCGCTGACTAAGAATATCAAGAATGCGGAAGATTGTCTGGGTGTGCGTTTGGTTAATCGCAGTAATGCCGGAATTTCATTGACGCCGGAAGGAAAAATTATTTACGATTATGCCCAACGGATGGTTAAACTTAGGGGTGAAGCCAGAGAAAAAATCATTGCTCTTGGCAAAAATGCCGGCGGTAATATTTACGTTAGCGCCAGCACTATTCCGGCCACCTATATTCTGCCGCGTGCTCTGAGTGAGTTCAGTAAAATAAATCCCGATATCCGAATATACATCAAAACTGCGGACAGCGAAGAAGCGATGAATATGGTTTTGGATAATGAGGTGGAAATCGGCTTTATCGGCAAGAATCCTCTAAATAAGAAACTGATGGCCGAACCTCTGTGGAAGGATCATCTTATCCTGGCTGTTCCAAATCTTCACCCCTGGCGCAAAAAGAAATCAATTACGCTGCCGGAATTATTGAATGAGCCGTTTGTTATCAGAGAAAAAGGTTCAGCGACGCGCGAATTATTTGACTCATGTTTGAAGGAATCAAGATCAATGAGTCTTTCTCAGTTTAATATTCGTTGCGAACTGGGAAGCTCCGAGGCGATAAAAGAAGCGATAATTGACGGGTTGGGAGTTTCTGTGATTTCCATTCACGCTGTGGAGCGGGAGTTATCTCAAAAATTGCTTTTTGAAGTTCCAATTCAGGGATGCCCGATGGAAAGAAATTTTTATTTAATTTACAAGAGTCAATTCGATTTTAGGCTGGCGCATAAAATATTCATCAGATTTATTAAGAATTATGTACCGAACAAAGATTAGTGCGAATTCTTTAGACTAAGATAATCGGTCAGACCTTTTGTTTT
>JAPLJP010000064.1 GCA_026388535.1 Deltaproteobacteria bacterium
AGGGCGGGCAGAAATAATCGGTAAACATAACAATTTCATAGTTTCCTTTGCCCAGAGATGGAATTGCGCTAGCCGAATCCTGTCCGTAGGCAGGCGTAACGGAACCGGAAAAAGTAAATAAAATGGTAAAATATCCCAATAAACTAAAAAGCAACAATGGTAGTTTGTGAATCCTGAACATAGGAAAATCAACCTCCCCGAGAAAATATAGCCACATCCGACGGCGGTTTACGCGCCAGACGGATGGAACCTCATAATTAATTATAAACGATAAAATTAACATTATCGAAAATGCCAGACAAAAAGGACAATAGACATCGTTTTGCACCTGAAAGGCATACAGGTGTACTTCCACGCCGATTCCCACGGCCAAAAGCGCCCGCACAAACTGCGTTTGCCTGAAAACGGCGAAGACGATTATGACTGCCATATAAGCAATGCCAAACCATTTGAGATCAATGCCCCAGATATCGCCTTTCAGATAACTGCATATCGTACCGCAGTAGTCGTAACACACCATGATTCCGATGCCGATAAACGCCAACACGATTGTGCTAATGTTGCGATATTTTTTAACGCCTTCCGTTATCTTCATAATATCGGGTCTCCTTCAGAAGGTGTCTATTGCTGAAAATATTTCTGCTGAAACGTCAAAGCCACATTGACCAAACCAATCATGACCGGCACCTCCACCAGCGGGCCGATGACAGCCGCAAATGCAGCGCCGGAATTAATACCGAAAACGGCAATGGCTACGGCAATCGCCAGCTCGAAATTATTGCTTGCTGCTGTGAAAGCCAGTGTTGTTGTTTTGGAGTAGTCCGCGCCCATTTTTTTCCCCAGATAGAAAGATACCAGAAACATAACCACAAAATAGATAAGCAGAGGGATAGCAATTCGCACGACATCCAGAGGCAGTGTAATAATCAGATTGCCCTTCAGGCTGAACATTACAACGATGGTGAAAAGCAGCGCGATGAGTGTCAGCGGCGAGATCAGCGGCACAAAACGGGCATGATATTTTTCTTTTCCCACTAGCTTTACGCCGATAAGTCTCGTCAATGCCCCGGCAATGCAGGGAATGCCCAGATAGATGAAAACGCTTTTGGCAATCTGCCCGATACTAACCTCAACGATACTGCCGGAAACTCCGAAGTAGGGCGGCAGGACGGTAATAAAAAACCAGGCAAAAGCGCTGTAAAAAAGAACTTGAAAAATACTGTTGAAAGCGACAAGGCCGGCGGCATATTCCGTATTGCCTTTCGCCAGTTCATTCCAGACAATGACCATAGCGATACAGCGCGCGAGCCCAATCATGATCAGGCCCACCATATATTCAGGTTTGTCAGGTAAAAACACAATCGCCAGGATAAACATTAAGACCGGTCCGATAAGCCAGTTTTGCACAAGCGATAATCCCAGAACTTTCCCGTTATGGAATACTTCCGGCAAATCTTCGTATTTCACTTTGGCAAAAGGCGGATACATCATCAGAATAAGACCGGCGGCTATGGGAATATTCGTTGTGCCCACCTGAAATTTATTGATGAAACTTTCCACACCGGGAATGAAATAACCAAGGCCTACTCCTAAAAGCATGGCTGCGAAAATCCACAAAGTTAAAAAGCGATCCAGAAACGACAATTTATCAGCAACATGTTCCGACATAAATTCCCCTTTAATTAATTATTTTCTCTGACCGAGAAAAATAAGTTAGCTTTTTAATCGTGTGCATACTGGGTCTGATTTTAATTAAATTAATCTCCTAGATATTTTTCAAATAATTCTTTGCTCCAATTGAGCTGGGTTCCTGCTGCCTGCAAAGAAGCAAGAAGCAAGGCTTCCGAAATTTCTTCTTTTGTGGCCCCAGCGGCTAGCGCGTCTTTAATATGATGCTCCGTACAATGATTACATCTAAAATCTGACGCGATAGCCAATCTTAATAATTCTTTTGTTTTCATATTCAATACAGTATTTTGTTTGGCAACATTTGAAAAATGTTGGTAGGCATTGCCCAAGGGTGACTTTTTTAAATACCAAGGTGATTCATTATTCATAATATTTCTCCTTACATTTAAATTATCTTGGCTAGCTACGGATCTAATCAGTGTTATTTGCCCTTTGCATAGCATATTGAGCAAAGAAATATTTTTTTAATTTGAATGCTTTTTGCCCGATAGCCTCCCAGTCAGCAGGTTTTAACTCCAAATGGAGAGCTTTGGCAGTCTGTTGGAAAAGCATGACATCACCACGGTCAAAAGCGATATCCTTTATTTTCTGCAATGTGGAACGAGACATTCCACGCACATTGTTGCCATAGCTAAAAATATCATTAAAAATATTGCTGAAATGGGAAAAAACATCATTAACACCGTTGAAGCCTCTAAACCCTGCCCTGTTTAAGCCTTCATGGCCATGGCTATCATATATTTTTCTTTTTTGTCTGTCTCTTAATACTTCGTAAGCTTCTGCTGCCTCCTTGAATTTTTCCTCCGCTTTTTTGTTTCCCGGATTCCTATCCGGATGGTATTGCATTGCTATCATACGGTAATTTTTTTTTATCTCGTCATTTGAGGTCGTTCTCGTTACATTTAAAATTTTGTAATAATCTTTTTTTGTCATATGCTTTTTCACTCAATCTATTTCTGTCTAATTTTCTTGGATAATATTTCTCCTTCTTTTCGGATCAGTTTAATAGATCATATTAAAGATAAATCCCACAATCATAATGCCTGTGGCGACGACGCTGATAAAAATTATAATTAGCGGCAGTTTGATAATTTTTCTCAAAATAATCATTTCCGGAAGCGATAGCCCGATAACCGACATCATAAAGGCCAAAGCTGTGCCTAGGGATGCGCCCTTTTCGAGCAGTGCCTGCAGAATCGGGATGATACCCGCCGCGTTGGAATAAAGTGGAACACCGATGAGTACCGCCAGAGGAACCGACCACCAAACGTCCTTGCCCATGATGGAGGCCATGAAATTCTGCGGCACATAGCCGTGAACGGCGGCGCCCACAGCAATGCCCGCCACAATATAAATCCAGACCTTGGAAACTATATCCACAACGGCAGTATGACCCGCCTGGATTCTATCGGTAAAAGTAATCTTTTTTTCTTCCATCTGAAAATCGCCGGTTTTGATTTCATAAACCCATTCTTCGACGAAGCGCTCTACTTTTAATTTGCCGATTACCCAGCCGGAAAGTATCGCGATAAGCAATCCGGTGGATGCATAGAGCAGGGCGGTCTTCCAGCCGAAAAGGCCAAAGAGCAGGACCAGAGCGACCTCATTGATCATTGGAGCGGCGACAAGAAAAGAAAAGGTGACACCCAGCGGAATACCGCTTTCTACAAAACCAATGAAGAGTGGAATGGCCGAACAGCTGCAGAAGGGAGTTACAATACCAAGGGAGGCGGCCATGATATTGCCGATAAAAAGTGGTTTCCCTTCCAACGCTTTTCTGGTTTTTTCAGGTGAAAAATAAGAGCGGATAATGCCCACAACAAAAACGATAACCGTCAGCAGGATAAGCACCTTGGGGGTGTCATAGAGAAAAAATCTTATTGATTCTGTCAGATGCGAATCCTTATCCAAATTCAAAATTCCATAGACAAGAAAATCAACGCCTCTTTCCAGAAAAATATAAATCGGAACCGCGAAGGGAATCAGCAAAAAGGGAATATAATAATTTATTCTCTTCTTCTCGCCATTGTCTGTGTTACAGCATTCAGCCATTTTACTTACCCTATTAATTCAGTTTATTTGTCATACCGGCGTAGGCCGTTATCCAATTTCTTTGTCATTGCGAGCCTCCTCTTAGGAGGCGTGGCAATCTATTCTTTTCCACCAATCATTTGTTTTATGTCCGCCAGAGACGGAAGTTTACCCATGGTTTTAACTTTTCCGTCAATCACCAAGGCGGGAGTTGTCATTACTCCGTAGGCCATAATTTGCTTGATATCTGTGACATGATCTATCTGCGCGTCAACACCCGTCTCCTTAACGGCAAGACGAACCGTATCTTCCAATTTGTTGCAGGTCGCGCAACCCATACCCAATATTGCTATTTTCATGATTCTTACCTCTCATTTGTGAAACTTCAATTCCGGAAGCGAAGCGTAACGGAATTGGTTAGTTGAACAATCCCGCAAAGCGGAGGGTATAATATCCTTAATTTTGCTTTAAAGATTATGCCCATGGCTCTTGCAACATTTTAAAATTTCATTGTGCTGTTTGGCGTTGGAAGACAGCACATCCTCCACGCAACCCATAAACTGCATGATGCAGGGAACACGAAGACTGTAGAAAATGGAATTGCCCCTTTTTTCATCGGTTACCAGACCGGCGTTTTTTAAAACACTCAAATGCTTGGAAACTGTCGAAGCATCGGCGCCGATCATCTCGGCCAGTTCATTGACGCAACATTGGTGCTTGCTTAGTTCTTCGATAATGAACAGCCTGCTGGGATGCGCCATTGCCTTGATTATTTTCGCCCGCGCTTCATGTTGAGATTTTACCATGCTTTTCATTTTAATTCCTCCCTTAAGGTATTTGGCAATATAGCCAAATAGCCATGCTCTGTCAAGATGTATTATTTCTTTTTTTCTTTCCCCTTTTGTAAAGGGGGATTGAGGGGGATTTATGAATATGGGAATAATAGAGAATATTCTTGACGGTTATTTCTCTCTTATTGTAGATTTGTTCTGGCGCATAAACAGGATGGAGAAATGGCTAAAATATTAATCGTTTATCATTCGCAGACGGGAAAAACTCAAAAGATAGCGCAGGCAGTCGCTGAGGGAGCGAAATCTATCGAAGGCGTCGAAGTAATTTTGAAGAAAGCCGCAGACGCCACGCTGGAAGATTTATTGACAGCCGATGGTTTGGCTATCGGCACGCCGGAGAATTTCGGTTACATGTCCGGGATGGTGAAGGATTTCTTTGACCGCACTTATTACGGAGCGCAGGAAAAGGCTTTCCGCAAACCTTTCGTTGTTTTCATCAGCGCGGGTAACGACGGAACAGGAGCCCTAAGAGCAATCGAACGCATTGCTTTAGGTTACAAATTCAAAACTGTTTTCCAGCCGGTTATTGCCAAGGGCGACATTACGAAAGATATTCTGACTCAATGTATTGAACTGGGAGCTACAATAGCCGGCGGCTGTCAGATGGGTATCTATTAATTCCTTACCTCCCTCCATCGAGGGGAGGGATTGAGGGAGGGTGAAATCTTCATTACCGTGCAGGCGGGTTTGTGCCCTCTCGTGACCTTCAGGTTATTCGGTTACTTGACCAAGGAATTCACTGACCGGCAACTAAGTGCGTGGTTCGTTGGTTGCAATTGTCAGGAATAAGAATGCGATCGCGTAATCCCCGCATGTGTGCTAAAAATTTCAGTAGCTGCCAAATTATTATCTGACAGGATCAGTTAATTAATTTTTCCCGTCAAAGAACGGATCAGGGTCATACCGTTATCATAAAAAATCTTATCGTAAAATTCCTGCGAGAGGTTCATTTTCAGCAGATTCTCAATCTCATCCTCCCACGGCATTATCAGGTTCGGATAATCTGACCCGTATAAAATTCTTGATTTGTATTTTTCAAGATAATCAGGGCCCAGGTTATATCCCGCATAGGGCGGCGACATAAAACAGAAGGCGGTGTCCAGGTACAATCGCGGACACCTCTCCAGAAGATCGAAGAATCCGGCATATTCATGCGCCCCCATATGGGCAACCGTGGCGGGAAGTTCCGGGAATTTTTCGACCACCTTCATGAAATATTCAAGACCGACATATTCATTCCCCACTGGTCCCGTTCCCGTGTGAAACAACATATGTTTATTTTTTTTGATGACCATCTCGTACAGGGGAAAGAGACGCGCGTCACACGGATAAAAATTCTGGACAAGGTGATGAAGCTTGAACCCGAGTATCTTCGGATTTTCTAGAAGCCTTTCTGCCATTTCCAGCGCATGATCATCGTCCGGATGATACGCCGCGAAACAATAGAGGCCTTCATATTCCTCAAGGATTTTCATGTTCCACCGGTTCAGTCCTTCCGCGATACCGGCACGGTGGGCGTAGTTGGAATACACGATGGTGCCGACACCTGATTGCCTCAGACGCGCGATGCACTCCCCGTAATAATATTGGTGAATTATGTTCCAGTGATAATTTTTAGCAAAGGAATCCCAGATGGCATCAAAAAGCTTATCAGGAAACAGATGCACATGAAAATCAATTATTTTTTCGGGAATCTTTACCATAAACAGTGACTCCCGGCGTATGCCGGGGGCATCCATTAACTTTTTGTCTTGTCATTGCGAGGAATGCCTTGCATGACGTGGCAATCTAAAAAATTGTCATTCCCGACCTGATCGGGAATCCAGTCTTCATCTGTCATTCCCTGACTTTCACTTAACATAGGAACAGCAGTAGTCCGTAAGGCTCTTAACCTTTAAACTGAATTTGGACTGAGCCGGCACTTCAAAGACATCTCCTTCTTTAAAAGTCACCCATCCGGCCGCACCGGGCAACAGGACATCAAGATTGCCGGCAAGAATCTCCATAATCTCCTTCTCTGCCGTGCCGAATTCATAATCTCCGGGAAACATAACGCCCAGTGTTTTTTTGGAACCATCCGGGAAAATTACCGTACGGCTGGTAACCTTGCCGTCAAAGTATACATTCGCTTTTTTGATTACTGTTACATTCTTGAAATCCATCGTTGTTTATTCCCTTCCATCAGTTATAATTTAAATATGCACGAACCTGTAACCGGCATCACCCGCCGGCCACTTTGCGCAACTCCGCCAGCAGGTTGTCTTCCATTTCAATCAGGCCGGATTCCCGACGTTCTCTCGCCAGAACGCTTTCCATTTCTCCCGGCACGAATATCTCGTCCACCCCGGGCAGTTTCTTCGTGGATTTAACCTTCCGGATAATCTCCCAAACGTTATTTAAAAGCGTTTTACGGTCAGTCAGGAGTTCCGGATCAATGGCAAAAATCAGATGTCCCCAGTTGCCCTTGCTGTCGCCGATTCCACAGAAGGCGGCGCCAACCAGCGGCCCCGCCAGTATCTCGCCTACCAGAGCGAGACCTGATCCTTTGTAGCTCCGGTCGAAAGAACGGATAGCGCCCGCGATGGCTTTTTGCGGATCAGTCGTCGGATTGCCCTCGGCATCATAGGCAAAATCAGCCGGAATGCTTCTGCCTGCCGTTACCGCTTCTACTAATCCAAAATAAGAAGTCGCGGCTGTCGACATATCTAGTATGATGGGGTCCTGCTCGGTTGGAATAGCAATGGCCAGAGGATTGGTTCCGAATACAGGCTCGTATGAACCGTAAGTAGCAACCCTCTGCGGTGAACGGCTGAAAGCAAAACCGATAAGCCCCTCACCAGCCAGACGCGAGGCATAGTAACCAATAGCTCCCGATGATGTGTTGGTATTGAAAGTTCCGGCAATGGCGAATCCGCTTTTCTTTGCCTTCTCCTTCACTATTTCAACTGCTTTGCCGACAACCAGCATGGCGTGATTTTTGTTGCCGTTGATCCGCGCGGAAATAGGAGTTTCCTTTTCAATGACGATTTCCCCGGCCTTCGGGTCTTTGGGGATACCCGCGCCAATGAGTTTCACCACCCCCTGATTGTTATCCCGCAACTGGGCATAGAGCATCACATCAGCGATGATGGGAACTTCCTCATCACTGTAGCCGTAGTTCTTTATTGCCCGGCGTGTCAGATCCTCAAGTTCTTTAATTGATATTTTCATTATCTTTTCCTCTCTGTCATTGCGAAACGCCTCTCAGGTCATGATGACCTTTAGGTTACGTTATGGCAATCTAATGAGCCTGTGGCTCCCATGTGGGAGCCCAAAGCGAATTATCCCTGAGCCATAAGGCGAATGGGATTTGTACCTTATTCTTTCCCTGTCATTTCCTTTCTTTCTTGCCCGATTGCTGTCAGATGTACATCTACTAATATCGTTTGAAGGGCTTGCGTTTGTCGATTGTAATTGTCAAAAAAAGATTTGAGCCTTTACTGTACAGAATTGTTCGGTTGAAGCATTATATTCATTCCAATATCAATCTTATAAACAGACCTGTTAAATATATAACAGATTCAACTTCCTTTTCAGAAAACTTGGTGGTAGAAGAATGTTTAGATAATTTGTCGAGCATGTCATTGTATTCAAAAAGCATTTTCTTATAATAATTGTTTAACCCTGTTTTGGACCAATTTTCGTTTTTAATTAGGTGTTTCACGCCTACATTTTTATCTTTTAAAACTATTATAGACAATTCATCCATCGAAAGATGCATGTCTCTTAAGCAGTTTTTCATCTTTGATTCATCGTGGCTAGATTGAAGATATTCTTTTAGACCCTTTTCAAAAGCAATTCTCACAGATTCATATTTCAGTTTGGTTAAAATATTTAACGAATCATCGACAAGTTTGTCGTCCAACAGTTCCGAACCTTTTGGAAATATACTATATGATTTTTTGCTTTTAACAATTCTTAGATTGAGGTCTGTAGGCGATTCATTTATATATTTATCGATCAATCCACATAAATCATTAGCAATATCTGGAGCCTTCTCAAAAAGTATTTCAATTATACAAATTAATCGTAGTAAATATTCTTCAAATAGAATATTATCGCTTAGATGAATTTCGAAAGCGTAAGAATAATTCTCGAATTTGAGACCATAATCGTTACAAAATTGGAAATTTATCTTATTTAAGTCGAATGATTCTTTACCAAAAAGGACAGAGTGAAATAATATATTATTAACCTTATTCCGAAAGCGTTTCTGACTTTCTTTTAAGTCTATTTTTATATTGAATCTAGCAAATATTCCCTTGTCCATTCTTCAAGCTCTCCATGATATCTGACGTCTTGGAAATTTAATTTTATATTGTAGTATGTATTTTTTAAAAAGCATCCGCAATATTTATTTAATCTTTTCCAGCATCTTTCCCATCATGCGATGGATTAAGGTGATGGCTTTGAGCGGGCGAATCATAACCTTGAATTCGGTAATCCTGCCATCCGCGCCCCAGGTAATCATGTCCACGCCATTAATGGTGATTCCGTCTATCACTGTAGTGAATTCCAGAACGGCATTGTTGCCGGAAATGATCTCTCTTAGATATTTAAAGCTGCCATTATTAAAAACATAAAGCGCCGCAGTAAGATAAAGTGTGGTGATTGCTTTTCCCACTTGAGGCGTGTGAACAACCGGGGAATAGAAGACAACATCATCAGCCAGAAGATTATCCAAGCCGGCCGCATCCTTCGTTTCCAATAATTTGTGCCATGTTGCTATGGTATTTTCAATCATAGGCAAATCTCACAAAGGAAATTGTATTTTGTTTTTGGGGTCTTGAGTTTCGCTAGGTTACAACTTTTTGAAAACAATGCAAGTATAAAATGTGAAAGGTGAATAGTGGATTCCCCGGTCAAGTAACCCAAAGGTCATCTACGACCGGAATGACAATATTTTTTATAGATTGCCGCGTCGCATAAGGCGCTCCTCGCAATGACGCAGAGGAGATTGAATTTCGGCCCACTCTTAGCGGTTTAGAGATGGCCGATCAAGAGCAGAAGTAAAATCGCGAAAACATGTAATACCCACCAGCCAGGCTGGAATAACATAAAATATTTCATGACGCCCTCCTCTTAATCCCAAAAATATCTACCGATCATGTAAACGGCAGTTAATGTGACAACATGCGCAAACCAAAAACCCATATTCGGAAAACGGAAAAATCTGCCACTGCTTATCTCCGCGTCAGGCCGGTTTATTACAGGATCAAGATCAAAAAGGGCTTTGCCCACGGCAAATTTCCCCCAAAGCATCAGAATATCTGGCAGGCAAGTTCCAAATAGGATTGTCTGCAGAGTCCATACTTGTGGAGGATTTTCAATGGAAAAATGAGTCATAGTGATTGTGCCGATGATTACGGTCATGCCATTGAGAAGATAAGCAAAAGGAATTGTTGATCGAAAAATGAATAAGACGGGAATGATAATCACGCTAATAAATCCGGCCACGAGGGGTATGTAATTTTCCGCGTCCTTGGCAATCGGATGTATCCGCAAATGAAGCAGCCAGCCACCCAATGCTAAAAAAAAGATGGCTAAAATTAATACTAGCCGGAGATAGTCTTTCTTCTTCATAGCTCACCTCACATTTTTATTTTATGAAACCATTAGTTAAGAAGGGATAACGTTTTATTGTAAAAACCACGTGCTTAAATATATTCTCATTTTTTTTTATTTCAATTGTTTTTTTTGTATCGGTAAAAGGGAAAAATGAGTGGATTCCCCTCTTTTATAAAGAGGGGTAAGGGGAGATTTTACGGAATTGCCCCGATTGAAAAATCCCCCTCAATCCCCCTTTAAGTAAGGGGGAAGAAGAAATGAATTGCCGCGACGCGCAAGGCGCTCCTCGCAATGGGTGTAATGGCAAAAAATGTGTGCTGAAAACGGTTATAAATTGTATAAAGTCATAAAGATACGATGTGTTAATTCAAAGTAGTTTGAATAAGGAGTTAAAAAATGAAAAAAAAGTTGTTCGTTATGCGGATC
>JAPLJP010000039.1 GCA_026388535.1 Deltaproteobacteria bacterium
CTAATCCAATATTTTTCATAAGGTATATTTTTTATCAATTAGTCTTCAAAAAACACTTAAATATTATTACTAAATTTAATGGCGGCTAGTCAAGGGGCGTTTATATAATTGTCAAGATTGATGTGTTCGGTCGCTGATAAACGATATGAATGATGAACTTACCATCTATTATGGCGGAAATATATAAAGAAGCATCTTATATATCAATGAAATATTGTACCTCATATGTGAGGTGAGATGTCGATGGTGGAAAACGACATAAAAAAACCTCATCGATTGATAGAATCAATCGATGAGGTTCTATAGATGTAAAAGATTATCCAAAATTCGCAGGATTACTCTATTTATTCTCTCTATATATTCTTATGTAGTACCTGGTATTTCCAAATTCACTACTGCGTCAAGAGTTGGTTGAAGAGCTTTCATCAGTCTGCTTTTTAACAGAGGGTTTGCTAATGTTTGTAATGTATTGCTTAATTTCTGCGTATTAACCCCCAAGGCACCTAATGTATTATTCATAAATGTCGCTCCTCCTACAAGAAGGTCGCCAATGGTCATCTGACCCGTAACCATTTCCATTTCATTTTCGGTCATCTTCTGCATCTCAGCCTTTGCGCTTAACGGAATAATTACTACGGCTGCAACCAACAATAAAATTACGATTCCTTTGATTCCTCTTTTCATTTTTTCCCCCTAATTTTACTTCTTTGTTAGAAAACACCTCTTATCATCTGCAATTTTGATAAGAAACTGTCTTTTGTTAGTATGAATGATAATTCACACAACATCACTTAACGCATGGATAATTTGAAATATGCAGAAACGTACAGATTGAAACGGGAACAGGGAAAAACGTACTGTTTGAAATGTGTAATAAGCTTATACTCTTGTTTTTTTTTGTCAAGCAAAATAATTTTCAAATGCCTCAAATAAAATATTATTGAATGACCTCTGTTTATCTTGGTAATATTTTAAGCATTTAATTCTTTATATAATAATGTGCTTCCTTCACATTTTAGTCAATTCTTTCTTTGTTTAATACAAAAATGTTCTAATTACAAATTTTTATTTATATTAAAATAATCAGTTATTTCAACTATTAAAACAATATCTCATGTTTTGGCACCCTCCTTGCCTAGTAAACTTGCAAACAAACATTCCGGGGAGGTAAAGAATATGAATTCTGGAGATACAGCATGGGTTTTGATGTCCTCGGCGCTGGTCTTACTGATGACCATGCCTGGTCTGGCGTTTTTTTATGGAGGACTCGTTCGCCGGAAGAACGTCCTTTCCATTTTAATGCAGTGCTTTATTATTTTATGCGTAATCAGTTTACAGTGGGTTTTATTCGGCTATTCTCTGGCCTTCGGCCCTGATTTTCACGGACTAATCGGCAATTTGAATTGGGCAGGACTGAACGGTGTTGGCGCTGCGCCGAATCCGAATTACGCCGCGACTATTCCGCACAGTGTTTTTATGATCTTTCAAATGATGTTCGCCGTTATAACCCCGGCTTTGATTATTGGCGCTTATGCGGAAAGGGTTAAATTTCCGGCCTTCCTGCTCTTCACTATTCTCTGGGCGACATTTGTTTATGATCCTCTGGCACATTGGGTTTGGGGAACAGGCGGCTGGCTGAAAAATCTGGGAGCGCTCGATTTTGCCGGCGGTATTGTTGTCCATGTCAGTTCGGGAATTTCGGCTCTGGTACTGGCTTTGTTGCTGGGAAAGAGGGTTGGTTACAACCACAAACCGATTCGTCCGCACAACTTGCCCTTTACGGTTCTGGGCGGAGCGCTATTGTGGTTCGGCTGGTTTGGTTTTAATGCGGGAAGCGCACTGGCCGCTGATGGCATCGCCGCCAACGCTTTTATCACCACCAATACGGCAACAGCAGCAGCCGGATTAACCTGGGCGCTCATTGAATGGTGGCACAATGGAACACCGACAATCTTAGGAACGGTTACAGGAGCTGTGGCCGGACTTGTCGCGATCACTCCGGCCTGCGGTTTTGTCAATCCGATGAACGCCATGTTCATAGGTATTGCCGTTGCCTTTATCTGCTATCTGGCTGTCGCTGTGATCAAAGGAAAGCTGGGATATGACGATTCTCTGGACGCTTTCGGCGTGCATGGCGTCGGTGGTACCTTTGGAACAATTGCCACCGGTATCTTCGCGGAGAAAGCGGTTAATGCGGTCGGTAACAACGGTCTTCTATTTGGGAACATTCATCAATTTCTTGTTCAGGGATTTATTGTGGTTGTGACAGTAAGCTTTGCCGCTATCATGACCTTTATTATCTTCAAGATCGTCGATGCTCTCATCGGCATGAGGGTCGAAGAGAAAAATGAAATTGTCGGCTTGGATTTGACTCAACAAAGCGAAGCCGCTTACACCGTGATTGAATAGGAGGAAACCATCATGAAATTAATCATTGCTATTATCCAGCCGCATAAGCTGGACTCTGTGAAGGCGGCGCTGGAAGATGTGGACGTAAATTTAATGACAGTTACCAATGTTCTGGGACAGGGCCGGCAAAAAGGCCTCACCGAAATATACAGAGGTGCGAAAGAAGCAGGCGGTCTGCTCAATAAGATCAGACTCGATATCGCCGTGAATGAGGATTTTGTTGAACCGACGATTGCGGCAATTACCAAAGGAGCTCATACAGGCGATGTTGGTGATGGTAAAATATTTGTCGTGGATCTTGCCGAATGTGTGCGTATAAGCAATGCTGAACGTGGCTGCTCGGCCATTGGCTGATATCTAAATCATTTTAAAAGCCCGGTAGTCAAAACTGCCGGGCTTTCTCTTATAAAATACCTATCTGTTTACCAACGCAAGTTCTTGACAGGAAATCATTGTCATGTTTTATTTTAACTTTACGGTAAAGAAACAGGCTGGAGAGCATGAAGTCAAAAAAGCTTTCAAACTATAATTTCCTTCCAGCTATTGCATCGTCTTCACTGTCCTGCATGTAAAATTGCATGAATTTAATATTAGAAAGAAATCAGTATTTATATGTTGACCACACTTGTAACTATTTTTGTTTCATCTTTTATTATCGCGCTTTCCGGCGCTCTGATGCCGGGGCCGCTTTTGACCGTTACGATAAGTGAGAGCTCGAGGCGCGGTTTCATCACGGGACCGCTTTTGATTGCCGGACACGCCATCCTGGAATTGCTGCTCCTCGCCGCCCTTCTGCTCGGACTGGCACCTTTTATTCAACAGCCTGCTGTTTTTGTAACAACCGCTATTGCAGGGGCGTTGATTCTCTTCTGTATGGCCATCGGAATGTTCCGTTCGTTGCCTTCCCTGCGCCTGTCATGGGAGGAAGACAACAAGCAAAGAAATCATCCGATGATTAATGGCATATTAATGAGCGTGGCCAATCCCTACTGGATAATCTGGTGGGCAACTATCGGACTTGGTTATATTATATATTCATGGCAATTTGGCTTCTGGGGCATTGCTTTTTTCTTTGCCGGACATATTC
>JAPLJP010000152.1 GCA_026388535.1 Deltaproteobacteria bacterium
AAAATATTGATATTAAAATACCTGTAGGAGTATTTACGGCGGTAACCGGCGTGTCCGGTTCAGGCAAAAGCACAATGATTATTGAAACTCTTTATAAAGTGCTGGCGCGACGTTTAAATCAGTATAACGGGTCGATGGGAAAAATTAAGAAGGTTGTAGATTTGGGAGATATTGAACGGGTCATCATGATTAATCAGCATCCCATCGGTCGCACGCCGCGATCTAATCCGGTAACTTATACGGGAATATTTTCTTTTATGCGCGATTTATTTACCAATCTTCCCGAGGCGCGGATGCGCGGTTATAAACCGGGACGGTTCAGCTTTAACGTAAAAGGCGGGCGCTGTGAGGCCTGCGAAGGCAATGGCTTGATTAAGATTGAAATGCATTTTCTGCCGGATGTTTATGTGACTTGCGATGTTTGCCACGGCAAACGATTTAACAATGATACACTCGATATCAAATATAAAGATAAAAATATTGCCGATATTTTAGACATGACGGTCAATCAGGCGCTGATATTTTTTTCCAACATCCCATCGATTAAATCGCATCTGCAATTGCTCTACGATGTCGGTTTGGGCTATATTCATTTAGGGCAGTCGGCGACCACCCTTTCCGGCGGAGAAGCGCAGAGGATAAAACTGGCGCGGGAGTTAGGAAAGAAAATCAACAGCAATACTCTTTATATCCTTGATGAACCTACCATCGGATTGCATTTCGCGGATATTCAGAAATTGCTGGATGTTTTGATGCGTCTTGTGAATATGGGGAATACAATGGTTGTAATCGAGCATAATCTGGATGTAATTAAGTGCGCTGATTACGTGATTGACCTTGGGCCGGAAGGCGGTTCCGGCGGCGGTAAAATTGTCGCTGCGGGCACTGTCGAAAAAGTGGCACGGGAAGAAGAATCATCAACGGGTCAATTTCTGCGGAAAATTGTTTCCGTCTAAGAGAATCTTTTATCATGTTACATCTGTAAGCGAATGTTTCCTAAGCGATAAAGCCTTTTTCATTCAGGATACAACTGATTAAATAATGAAGATATATTTGCATAATTATTGCCTCATAACAAATAATAACTTGACATAATCAGCAGGACAGATTAGCATTTCAGCATATTATGATAATTAATGATAAAAAGGATTTTGAACTGCCGAAAAAATTAAAATACAAACATTCAATATTAATTGTAGATGATGAAGAATCTATCCTCAATGCTTTTAAACGCATTTTAGCCGATGGAGATTGCGAAGTTCACACGGCAAGCAATGGGGTGGAAGGGCTCAATAAACTTCGTACCGCTAAAAGGCCTTATTCTCTTATTATTTCCGATCAAAGAATGCCGGAGATGAACGGCGTTCAATTTTTTGCTCAAGCTAAAAATATTTTTCCCGATGCAGTCCGCATACTTTTGACCGGATATGCAGATACCGACGCTATAATCGATGCCATCAATAAAGGCGGGGTTCACCTTTATTTTACAAAACCGTGGCGTGAAGAAGAAATACTGCTTCATATCAGGCAATCGTTTTCCAAAATAGAGATATTGGAAGAAAATAAACATTTGTGCGAACTAATCAGGGGTAAGAATAAAGAGTTAATGGAATTAAACAAAACTCTTGAAAGAAAAACTCAAGAAAAAACGAATGATCTGCTGACTCAAACTGAAAAACTCAAGGACAGTTACAAAAAATCGCAAATAATTTTAGACGGTATAGTCAGGACATTGTCTAAAATCATAGAAACACGGGATCCCTATACCTCGGGACACGAGGATCAAGTGGCTAAAATAGCCTGTAAGATTGCCAAAGAAATGAAATTATCCGATGATCAAATTTCGGCTATTAATGTTGCCGCTACTCTTCATGATATCGGGAAAATATCCGTTCCTTCGGAAATATTGACTAAACCCAGTGTTTTAAACAAGCTGGAAAGGGAGATAATAAAGACTCATTGTAAAGTTGCCAATGATATTCTTGTAAATATAGAGTTTCCTTATCCGGTGGCGGAAATTATTTACCAGCACCATGAAAGAATGGATGGTTCAGGCTATCCAAGAGGTTTGAAAGGAGAAGATATTGCGTTGGAAGCGCGCATTATCGGAGTTGCGGATGTTATTGACGCTATGGCATCATATCGGCCCTATAGACCTGCGCTGGGTGTTGAAGCGGCGATTGAAGAGATAATCAAGTTCAAAGGCGTAACATATGACACGGAAGTAGTGGACGCCTGCCTGAAAATTTACAAACCTGCTCAAAAAGATAGAGATAAACTTAATTAAAAATAATCAGCCATTTAAGATACATTGTTGATTGTTGAGAATAAAAACAATTATCAATTTTAGAGTAATTATTTTTGGGGTTATTTGCGTTCCCCGAAAATCGCCCTGCCGACGCGGACGATCGTTGCGCCTTCTTCGATAGCGACTTCGAAATCATCAGTCATGCCCATGGAAAGTTCTTCCATCTTAATACCGGAAATTCCCGCGAGGATGATATTGTCGCGAAGATTTTTCAATTCAGCAAAATACGGACGGGATTTTTCAGGATTGGCTGAATAAGGGGCCATAGTCATCAGTCCTTTCACCGAAAGGTTTTCGAGCGTGGAAATGTCTTTAATCAGGTCAATAGCTTTTGCCGCTTGTATGCCGTTTTTTGTTTTTTCACCGCTTACATTGACTTCTATCAAGATATTCATCTTCTTGCCGGTTTGTCCGGACCTTTTGTCCAGTTCCCTTGCCAGATCCATGCGGTCAACGGAATGAATATAATTGAATAAATTAACGGCGTACTTCGCTTTGTTGGCTTGTAGATGTCCAATCATATGCCACTGGGCGAGTTGTCCTATAACGGAAATTTTTTCTTTCGCTTCCTGAACATAATTTTCTCCGAATGCCGTTATGCCCGCGGTAATTGCTTCGCTAACACGCGCAGGGGGAACGGTTTTAGTTACCGCTAAAAGTTCAATGGAATCGGGGTCGCGGTGACATCTCGCGGCGGCCGCTGCCATCCTTTGCTTGATCGTTCTTATATTGGCGGCAATATCAGCTTCCATGAATTTTACCCCGTTAGAAAGCTCCATTTGAGCCATCCCGTTAGAAGGTCAAAAACCTCCTAACGGGGTTTACCGAAAGGTGATTGTTTTCAGTTTTCTAAACTCTTCCATAACTTCGCAAAGCGGCAATCCGATCACATTTGTATAAGAACCGCGAATCGATTTGATGAAAAAGGCGCCTTTTCCCTGCACAGCGTAACCGCCGGCCTTGTCGTATGGTTCATCACAGGCAAGATACCATTCCATCTCTATAGGGCTGATCGTCTTGAATCTTACGGCTGATTGAACAACTTTTGTTTTGTAAATTTCAGCGGCCGCATGAGCGATAGTAAAACCGGTAAAAACTTTATGTTCGCGTCCGCTGAGTTTCCTGAGCATTTTTCGCGCCTGAGCTTTATTCTCCGGCTTTCCTAAAATAAGGTCGTCAATAACGACAATTGTATCGGCGCCAAGTACCAATGATTCGGGATATTTTCCGGCAATAACCATCGCCTTATCACCGGAGAGTCTTCGGACATGCTGTTGCGGACTTTCTCCGGTAAGATAATTTTCATTGACATGAGCGGGAATTATTTTGAACTTTAAACCGGCTGATTGAAGAATCTCCAGGCGGCGCGGTGACGCAGAAGCCAAAATAAGCGGTGATGATAATGAGATCGTCATGAAAATCTTCTTTATTGTTGAAACTCCAATTCCGAAAGCGAAGCGTAGCGGAATTGGTAAGTTGAACAATCCCGTCACGGGATTGCTGTAAGTATAAGTATGGCAGCTTTATCACAAATAAAAGGAAACCTGTCAATTGCAAATTATGTTTGAATATTAACATGAATTATTGCTATAATATAATTATAAAGGTCAACTAGAGGTGAAGGATGAAAAAAATATTAAATTTATTTTTAGCTCTCATTTTTCTGACTGCGTCTTCTGGCGCTGTTCTGGCCGGAGAAAGAATTGTGCAGTTAACAGTGCCCGGTTGCGCCGCCTGAGGTTCTTCAAGCAGGATAGGTTCTATCCTGAAAAAAATTAATGGAGTGAAAAAACACGAAAATAAGGGACATGATCAATTGATTATTACCTTTGATGATGAAAATATCACCATTAACATGATTATCGATGAGCTCAAAAAAGGGAAATTTGTTGTCAATGGCGAGCCTGTATATTTGAAATAGCGCCAACCTTAATCCTTATTGCCTTTAGACAAAACTAAGAAAATTAGTATAAGATTTTTCGCTTTAGAATGACAATTTGTCGGTTATAGGTATTTCTTTAACTGTTTCTTTTCCAGAATCTCAACCACTTTTTTTACATCCTGGGAACAACCTTTTTTACAAATAAGCAAAGCGTCTTTTGTTTCAACTATTATTAAATCTTTTACTCCGATAAGAGCGACAAGCTTTTTCGGACTGTAAACCAGAGATCCTTCCGTATCTTCAAATATTGCACTGCCGCCGCCGGTCAGGACATTGTCCTTATTATCTTTGGCCGATATTTCCCAGAGGGCATCCCAGCTCCCGACATCGCTCCAACCGAAATCTCCCTGGAGCATGAAAACATTATCCGCTTTTTCCATAACACCATAATCAATAGAAATAGATTTAAGTTTCCTGTATACACGAGGCATTACAGCCGCTTCGTCAGGCGAGTCGAGCGCCTCATTAATTTTTATTAGTCCCGCGTATAAGTCCGGCAGTAAGCGGGCAATTTCTTTCAATATGGTCGAGGCCTTCCAGATAAACATACCGCTGTTCCAGTAAAAATTGCCGTTTTGAATAAATGCTTGTGCTTGCTGGAAATCAGGTTTTTCGCGAATAGATTTTACGCGAAAAACTTCTTCATCGGCAATGTGTTGAAAATACTCCGATCGCTCAATATAGCCGAAACCAGTTTGAATACTGGAAGGCTTAATGCCAATTGTCACCAATCCATCTTCCTGCGCGGCAACTTTTGCCGCCGCGTCAATAACAGCGATAAATTTACGCGAATCGGCAATGGCGTGATCGGAAGGCAAGACGACCATTGTATCGTCGGATACTATTTTTTGGATGTGCAATGCGGCAAGCCCAATACAGGCAGCTGTGTTTTTCCCTTCCGGCTCGATTATAATGTTTCGGGATGGAATTTCCGGGAGTTGTTTAATCAGAGCGCGGGAGTGTTTTTTCCCCGTTACGACCAAAATATTGCTGAGATTGATCAGCGGTTTGATCCGGTCAATCGTTTCCTGAATGATCGTTTTCTCGCTGATTATGTCTAATAAATGTTTAGGCTTTTTCTCCCTGCTGCGGGGCCAGAATCTTGTGCCCCGTCCACCGGCCATTATTACTGCATACATTTTTTAACTCCTCCGATTTTTCTGGATTCAAATACACGTCGAGAATCTTTATAGTATAATGTGTCTTGCAATTTCAAGCTGGAAAAGATATTTTACAAAATAATGTCAACTATAATGTATCCAGAAATAACTCTGAAAAAGGGACGGGAAGCGGCTTTACTGCGCGGTCATCCCTGGGTGTTTTCCGGCGCAATTGCCGCGATTAAGGGAACCCCGGGCGCCGGCGATATTGTTCTGGCCAAGGATTCAGCAGGTAATCGGCTGGCCTTGGGATTTTATAATCCTTTAACTGATATAGCCTTTCGTTTTTTAACCCCAAAATGTGAAGAAAATATTTCTCAATATTTTTGGCAAGCTCGTTTGCATGCCGCGTACAAATTGCGGCAGAAGATTATCGGCGAACAGACAAATGCTTATCGTCTGATTAATGCCGAAGGCGATGGATTTCCCGGACTGATTGTCGATGTCTATAATTCAACGCTGGTTTTTTCCATAGCTACCGCCGGAATAGAAAAACAAAAAAATCATATTTTAAACGCCCTTATTCCCCAATTAAAACCAACACGGATTTATGAACAAAGCGAGAGCCGGTCTCGCGTATTGGAAGGGCTGGAAACTAGAAATGGTGTTGTGTTTGGGGAAAATAAAGACGATGTTGTGGAGATATTGGAAAATGGTCTGAAATTTGAAGTTGATGTTGTTACCGGCCAGAAAACGGGATTCTTCCTTGATCAGCGCGTCAACAGGGAGAAGTTAGGAGCATTGAGTCGCGATGCCCATGTGCTGAATTGTTTTTCTTACACGGCGGCTTTTTCTGTTTATTGTGCTGAAGGCGGAGTCAAACGGGTCGTTTCTCTGGATATATCCAAGCCAGCCTGCGTAGCCGCCAGAAAGAATTTACATCTCAACTGGTTTTCTGCTGAAAACCATCCGGTAATAGAGACGGATGTTTTTACATATTTGCGTAATACGCAGGAAAACTACAGCATGATTATTCTGGATCCTCCGGCGTTTGCCAAAGAAAAGAGAGATGTGGCCAAAGCTTCGCGAGGTTATAAGGAAATTAACTTGCAAGCAATCAAACATCTTACGGCGGGCGGTATGTTGGCCACGTTTTCCTGTTCCAATTTCATCGATGAAGCTCTTTTTTATAAAATTGTTCTTGCTGCGGCGCGGGATGCCGGGGCCGATTTACAGCTCTTAGCGAGATTAGAAGCAGGGCCGGACCATCCAGTTTTGTTGGGACATCCTGAAGGCCGCTATCTTAAAGGGTTGCTCCTGGTCAAAAAAAATTAATCGAGGGAATGGGGCTGTTGACCGGGAGCGCAGTCCCGCAAGGAAGCGCAATTATTAAATGGACACTTTCCTTGCCGGAAAAAGCCGAAGGCTTTACAAAAAGTTCATACCCTAAAGGGCACCATGGTCTGCTGTGTTCGCTGCAAACCGCACCGCTCAACGTATATCTATATACGCTTCGCGGTTCGGTTTTGCGCGCCTTGCATCTAAACATTCGGCGTGCCCCTTAGGGTATTTGAACAGCCCCCAAACAGGGGGCAACAAAACCAAATGGGTGATTTATCCGACGTTACAGCGATCTGTTTAATGATTGACTAAATTGCCGATTATCTTATCATGGATGAGGTGGGAAGCCATGTTATTGCCGACCATTCCGACAAATACTGAAACGGATGTTAACTCTCTATCCAAATATTCAACTTTTATGGTTACTTTTTCCTCCTGAATTACGGCCTTGATAATTCCCGAGGAAATTTTACGTTCTTTTTGAATATCCGTTGCCTTTAATTCCGTTACTGATTTTTCACAAGCCTTCCAGACTAAATCAATATCGGCTTTGTAATCGCTGATAAGATTGCCGTCCTGGTAAAGAAACCGCCCGGAATTAACGCCGACAATTTTACCATTCATGTTTATTGCGGCATTGCATCCGGCCAGAAGCAGTAAAATTAAAAAAAACAAAAATAGTATTTTATTTGTCATGTATTTATCCAACTAATACATTGCCATGATAAAAAAGCGAATAATTATGAAACAACATAAAATAAGACCGATAATCTGTCAATGTAATTAATCTTTCAGGGGCAGTCATTTATTGTAATGCGTCTGTTATTCTTGCGGCCTTCTTCAGTATCATTATCGGCCATAGGCTGAGTAGAACCTGCTCCCTGCGTATTTAAGCGCTGTTGGTCAATGTTAAAATTATTCACGAGATAATCTTTTACGTTTGCGGCACGCCTTTGTGACAGAACGAGATTGTACTGAGCCGTTCCGGTATTATCCGTATGTCCGATTATCGTGAGTTTGGTTTCGGGGTTCTTAATTAAATATTTTACTATTGCCTGCGTTTCATCATTGTAATTATCGCCAATATCCGCCGAGTCGGAACTAAACTCGATGCTTATATTGAGACAATCGGCGGGAGTCTGCTTTTTAACCGCGGAAATTCTGGGAGGCGGGGGCGGCTTTACGGCGGAAATCTTTATTTCCTGCGTCTGCTTTACTTCTCTTGCGGATTCAGCCAGGGCAATATCAGAGGGTTCAGCGCTGAAATATATTTCGCCGATCAAACTATCGGCTGGACTTTTTGTATGCTGGGAATTAATATGAATTTGCAGGCCGGTGGTTAACCCCTGCGGTTCGCCGCCTTTAATATCGCCGAAGAGCTTTTTGTAGTCCTTATATAGATTGCGCCGTTCCGTGTACCACTGACCGGTTTGATCCGTTCTATTTCTTAAAACGATGAATCTTAGTTTATCACCGCCCAACTGTGAACTGCGACCGCTCCATCCTTTTGGCGCTTCGTTGTCCCAGATATAGCCGATTACGGGCGTATTGGTTATCGCAAGGATGCCAGTTGATTTAAATGCTACATAAACTTGCAAGGCTTGATCATCAGTGGATGATTTACGGACGTCTCCGCCTCTGGGCAGTTTGTTTATTTTCCAGCGCCAGCATAATACAGGAAATTTTTTAACGTCTACTCGAACTTCTTTGCGTACGCCAAAAGATGAATCACCCGAAGAAATTAGATTGAGGTAAAATACATTGTCCTCTTTTATCATTTTCATAAGATGCTTGCCGGTTTTTTTATCAAGGCTCCAGCCGGCGGGAACTCCATTTGACATGTCCGGCGAATTAAATTTAGTTGCTGGAATAATTGAGAGATCAGCTCCGGACTCTACAGCCCAGAAAAAAGACAAGGATATCCAGAGTAAAAGGATGAAAAATATTTTCATTTAATACCCTTGTTGTTAATTTTTTTCGCGCGAAGTTTCATTATCTCGGTTCTGGTCAGGATGGTTTTGATATTATGAACATGCTGGAGGATATTTTCTTTGCCGCCTTCTTCGCGGTCAATAAGTGTGATAACCAGTTCGACGCTCAGCCCTTCTTTGCGTGCCTGCTCAATAGCGGTAATAGTGGACCCGCCTGTAGTAATAACATCGTCTATAATAGCAATTTTTTCTCCCGGTAAAACATTGCCTTCAATGGCGTTTTTTGTTCCGTGATCTTTAATGTCTTTGCGGACAATAAAGGATTTTATCGGTTTTCCCTTCTGGTATGATATGACAGAAAGCGCGTTGGCTATCGGATCAGCTCCCAGAGTGAGTCCTCCTGCCGCAGTAATTTCAGTATCTTTGAGCATGTCAAAAATAATTGCGCCGATAAGATTCATGCCTTCGGGGTCAAGCGTGGTTGGTTTGCAATTGAAGTAATAGTTGCTTTTTCTTCCGGACGCGAGTGTAAAAGGCGGATTCTCGCTGTATTTGAAAGACCGCTCGAGAATTATTTCGCCTAGTCTTTCCTTCATCTTGTCAATGGTCATTCTTTTTCCCTCCGCAAAAATCCAAACTTATGATTGAGAATTTTCACTATGCAGAATAAATTTTATGGGCAAATCAACCCAAACTGTAAATGGACTGCCCGATTTTTTTGCCGGTTCGAATTTCCATGGTTTTACCGCTTCGATTGCCGATTGATCTAAAATGGCGTACCCGGACGATTTCCGGATTTTCATGTTTCCCACTCGGCCATCCGGTAAAACTTCTGCGGATACCAAAACAATGCCTTCATAACCACGAACGCGCGCTATTTCGGGATATACAGGTGGAGAGTTTTCCTTATATAAAGGGTAAGCAATTACAGTGTTTAGATTGGATGTTTTTCCGGCGTTCTTATTCGCGCTGTAACCGTACGTATTGTTAGTCTGTTCTTTGGACGCTGAGGACGTGTAGAGTTTTGCCAGTGTAATGGTGTTGGTCAATTCCCTTGACGCCGTTGCTTCAAGTATTTGCGCGGCTTCCGGTTTGACGGACGGCTTTTCAGTATTTGTTGGTTTTTCAGCTGTTCTTTCCACAGTAATCATTGATTGATCAACGCGGCCATTTTGAATTTCAATCTCGCTATTTTTGCTTCCGGTATCCAGAGAAACCCAGACAAGATCTAATCCTTTTAAATTTGGCGGAGAGAGCAGGTTATTTGATAAACCCATAATTAAAAGCGCCGCCGCGGCGAAATGAATCAGCAGAGAAAAACAGACGGCCGGTGCTAGTTTATTCGTGAAACTCCAATTTCGATAGCGGAGCGCAGCGGAAGTTGTAAGTTGAACAATCCCGCGAAGCGGAGGGTATAATGCCCAGCAGCTTGCTGCGAAACGTTTCCAAAGCTTGCTTTGGGATTCATACCCGTGATATATTTTCTTTTCCTGTTTTATAAATTTCATCTGATAAAAATTCTATTTCTTAACTAATTTTTCCACCGCTTTAACGGCTTCCACGCCGTCTTTGGCGAAATACGCGCCGATAGATTTCGCGTAAGCGTCCGTAACTACCGCGCCGCCGATTATAAATGCCGTGTGAAGTTCTTTCGCGCGCGCCAGCGTTATCACATCTTTCATGTTTACCATCGTTGTGGTCATCAACGCGGAAAGGCCGATAACATCCGGCTTTTCTTTTTTTGCTGTCTCTATTATAGCTTCCGCGGAGACGTCCTTACCCAGATCAATAACATAGTAGCCGTAATTTCTCAAAAGCAGGGCTACAATATTTTTTCCGATATCGTGAATATCACCCTTGACGGTTGCCAGTATTATTTTCCCTTTATTTCCTGCGGCGTCTTTTTTTAAAAGAGGTTCCAGACGGGTGAGCGCTTTCTTCATTGTTTCCGCGGCGGCCATTAGCTGGGGTAAGAAGTAAATTTTCTTTTCGTATAAATCGCCCACGCGAACAATGGAGGGAATCATAATTTTATCCACAAGATCTTGCGCTGAAGTGCCGACGGAAAGCATTTTTTCTATTAAAGATAGAATATTCTCTCGATCACCATTCATTATCGCGTCAGCGATTTTTTCCTGTGGTGTAAGAATATTTGTCGAGGCAGTTACGGAATTAACATTAGTCTGCGCGGAAAAATGTTCTATAAAACGCAAGGCGTCTTTGTCCTTGGCAACGAGAACGTCTCCCGCTTTTTTTACATTCATCATTTCAGAACTGGCGGGATTGGCAATAGCCATAGTTAAGCCGCAAAATTGGGCCATTGCCAGAAAAGTCGCGTTAAGCCATGGGCGTCCGGGCATGCCGAAAGACACATTGGAAAGCCCGAAGATAGTTTTGCTTTTAAAAGTATGCGCGCACCAATCCAGAGTTTTTAGTGTTTCGTAAGCGGCGTTGGGATTGGAGGCAACGGCCATAACCAGACAATCGACAATAAAATCATCTTTGGTAAAACCGAACTTTTTCGCTTTTTGAAAAATATTTTTGACAATGACTTGTCGCTTTTGCGCTGTCTGCGGTACTTCTCCGCCGGTAAGAGGCAGTAAAATGAACATGGCTCCATATTGGGCGGCCAGAGGCAAAAGTTTGGCTATCTTTTCTTTTTCGCCGGAGATGGAATTAATCAGCATTCGGCCCGGATAAATCCGCAACGCGGCTTCAATTGTTTTTACATTAGAAGAATCCACGACCAGCGGCAGTTTTGTTGTTGTGGCCAGAAGGCCGATTACTTCTTTAATTGTTTTTACTTCATCGATGCCGGGCTGGCCGACATTAATATCCAGCAGATTCGCGCCCTGATTTTCCTGCTCGATAACCATCTGGCGGATGATGGACATTTTCCCTTCGATAAGTTCCTGCTGGAGTGATTTTTTACCGGTAGGATTTATTCTTTCACCCACTATGAAAAGAGGCTGATTTTCTGTCAAATACACAAATCCGCTTGCCGAACTCAACGCGCTGATTGATTTTTTCAGCGGTAATGTTGGTTTGATGCCTGCGGTTGCCCTGGCAAGTTTCTGAATATGCGCCGGCGTTGTTCCGCAGCAACCTCCCAGCATATTGGCTCCCGCTTTGGCAAGATTGCGGCCGAAAGATGCGAATGTTTTCGCATCCATCTCGAATATGGTTTTCCCATTTTCAAGCCTGGGCATGCCGGCGTTGGGTTTGGCCAAAAGCGGCACGGTGGCGTATGGTTTCATAGCCGCAATAAATTCCACCATTTTTTCCGGTCCGGTGGAACAATTACAGCCCACTGCGTTCGCGCCAAGGCTCTGCAGGGTGATTAGCGCGGTTACCGGATCGGTGCCACCCAGCGTATGACCGTCTTTTTCATACGTCATGGAAACAACGGTGAAAATATCCTTGATCTCTTTAACGGCAAGCAATGCCGCGCGTGCTTCCTGAATGTCAATCATTGTTTCGATGACAATCAGATCGCAGCCGCCGTCTATCAGGCCGCGCACCTGTTCTTTAAAGGCATCCACTGCTTCTTCAAAGGACAGCGGGCCGAAGGGTTCGATAAATAAGCCGGTTGGGCCGATGTCTCCGGCAACCAGGGCTTTTTTGTCAACCGCTACTTTGGCCAAACGCGCCAGTTCATAGTTAATTTGATAAGAATCTTCCTTGACCCCTTGTTGTTTCAATTTGAAACGATTAGCGCCGAAAGTGCAGGTATAAACTATCTGTGCGCCTGCTTTTTGATAAGATGTGTACAAATCACGGATAATTTGCGGATTATTCAGGCACCAATGCTCCGGACAAACACCGCCGGGCATTCCCCTTTTTTGCAGTTGGGTGCCCATAGCGCCGTCCAGAATAATAATTTTTTTCGTCAAAAGGTTTTTTATTTTAGCAACTTCAGTCACAAGATTCCCCCTGAAATCGAAATTATTATTTTTACGGCGCCGTTATATCATCTTTAAAGCAAGAAGTGTGATTTTTTTTGCGACAAACAGGCAGAAAACAGATTCAACCGGTTCTTGTATATTTTTTAAATGGGATAAGATATTGTCATTAGCGACTGAATTATTTTTTACTTTCTGTAATGCCAACTGTTATGTAATTTTCAGTTCAGGTAAGTTGGTAACCTTTCTCCCGGAATAATCTCAGGCAGGCATTGGCGACAGCATCATCATAGAGAATTCCTTTATTTTTTTCGATCTCTTCAAGAGCTGCTTCAATACCCAATGACGCACGATAGGGACGGTGGGAAGCCATGGCCTCCACAACGTCCGCCACGGCCAGAATGCGGGCTTCCATGAGAATTTCATCCCCTTGCAGATTTCTGGGATAACCAGTACCATTCATCCGCTCGTGATGCTGGTGGACTATTTCCGCCAGCGGCCAGGGGGATTCTACATCCTTTAGCATTTCGTATCCACTATGAGAGTGTTCTTTTATCAGAGAAAATTCAATGTCCGTCAATTTGGTAGGTTTGGACAATATTTCCGCTGGTATGGATAATTTTCCGATGTCATGGATAGTACCGGCCATGCGAATTCCATCGATTTTCTCCTGAGCTAATCCCATTTCTGTGGCAATGGCCCTGGCAATATCTGCAGCCCTTATCTGATGACCGGC
>JAPLJP010000121.1 GCA_026388535.1 Deltaproteobacteria bacterium
CAGTAACCAGCACCCAGGGCGCGAAGGTTAGAAATATCTGCTTGCGTGTCCCGTACAGGATGTTCAACCAGTAGAATAATTTGTATTCCCTGCGGAGCTGAAATTTCATCCTCACAGGAACCGGCTCGTCTTTTTTCATCATTGATATCAAAACTGCCACTGTGATGAATCCCACAAAAGCCGCGACATATGACATCTTAAAATCCAGATTGAAAAACTTAAAACCGATAAAAATAGCAAAGCTTCCTATAATCATGGCAACGTTAGCCACGGCGCTGAATTGCCCCAGTCTTTTTCCTTTTTGCCCCTCAGTGGCCAGTTCCATTCCGATGCTTTGATTCAACGGCAGAAATAAATGCTGTCCGATGCTGAAGATAAATAGCCATATAAGCATTACGGAAAAGTTTGGCGAATAAAATCCAATAAACAGTATTCCTATGGCGCACAAAATGTTGGCCAGAGCCGCTTGCCTTCTGGAACACAAAAAAAATAAAACAGCGGAAACAAAGATAACCAGAAGACCGGGCAATTCACGGGGCAATTCCAAAAGCCCCCGCTGAAGGTTATTGATAAAGAAAGTTTCATTAAGAAAATTATTAAATGTGGAGTCAACAATGCTTTGAGAGAACCCGAAAACAAACGTGGCCGCCAAAAACAGCTGGAAGTCACGCGGTAATTTAAGAATTTTATTTTTAGTTCGCCTAATAATATGCTTATCCTTATCTTGTCATTATTCGTATTTATGTCATTTCGACCGAAGGGAGAAATCTTGTTTTTTATAATTAATTTTAAGATTCCTCATCCACGACACGTCGGGATTCGGAATGACACGAAGGTAATTTGTAATCCTTGACACATCTTTTATATTTCCATATATGTTTTTACATAAAAAAAATAAAGGATATTTTCCCGATGGCCAAACCACGCATTCTTTTTATGGGCACGCCTGCTTTCGCACTTCCTGCTTTGCGCCTTTTGCATAAGCAGAACTATCCGATAGTCGGCGTTGTTTCCCAGCCTGACCGCCCCAAAGGGAGAGGTTTGAAAGAAGTCGCCCCGCCGGTAAAAATCCTGGCGCAGGAACTTGGCCTGTCTGTTTTTCAGCCCGATAAAGTAAAAGACCCATCTTTTCTGAAAATTTTTAAAAAACTTAATCCGGAGATGATTGTGTTAGTAGCTTTCGGCCAAATTTTGCCTAAAGCTATCATTGATTATCCGCCGCTGAAGTGCCTGAATATCCACCCTTCCCTTCTGCCGAAATACCGTGGCGCGGCGCCGCTCAACTGGCAGATTATCCGCGGGGAAACAAAAACAGGCGTCACCATTATGCTGATGGATGAAGGGATGGATTCCGGAGATATTCTTCTACAAAAGGAAACTCAAATCGGTTCGGCAGAAACTTATGGCGATTTGCATAACCGTCTGGCAGAACTCGGCGCTACATTGCTTATAAAAACCATAGAGCAAATGGTTGAAGGAACCGCAAAGAAAAAACCGCAGGAGGCATCAGGCGCAACATTCGCACCACGCCTGAAAAAAGAAACGGGAAAAATTAATTGGAATAATAAAGTATCCGATATTGTGAATCTCATCCGCGGTTTGAGTCCTGCACCAACGGCTTATACGTATCTAGACGGATTATCTCTGAAAATTTTTGAAGCTGTTGCACAGCCGGGAAAAATTGACCAAATACCGGGCACAATCGGCAATGCCAGCGCCCAAGGGTTACTTGTTGCGGCATTTGACGGTTATGTGATTTTAAAAGATGTCCAATTGGCAGGTAAAAAAAGAATGCTGATTGCCGATTTTCTGCGCGGTCATCATCTAAAACCGGAAACAGTTTTGCAGTGAATTGCGAAAAGTGAATGACTGATCACCTGTGCCAGGTAAGAATTTGAAGTTCAAAGGAGTAACTTCATGAAAAAAGAAAATGGTAAAACTTTTTCTGTTATTCTTGTTTTTGTATTAATTGTCGCATTCAGCTCTTTATGCGCATCCTGTAATAATAATCAATCTAACCAAAATAATGCCAAGCAATCAGGAATAATTAAAGAACTTTCCCTCCAGATAGCCTTTGAAAAAGGTGATTATGAAAAGGTTCTAAAAGAAATACGTCCTCTAGCCGAAAAGGGTAATGCGGATGCGCAACTTAAACTAGGAGCAATGTATTCCGAAGGTATGGGTGTGCCACAAAATTATAAAGAAGCTTTGAATTTGTGGCTTCGCTCGGCTGAGCAAGGTAATTCCAATGCACAGTTTAACATCGGTTCGATGTATTTTCAGGGTCATGGTGTTGCCAAAGATTATGCAGAAGCAATTAAATGGTACCGAAAAGCGGCAGAACTTGGAGACAGTCAGGCACAACATAATTTAGGTTTTAGTTTTGTGAAGGGATTTGGCGTTGCACAGGATTATGCGGAAGCAGTTAAATGGTACCGCAAAGCAGCAGAAAAAGGTTTGGCTGCTTCACAACGCAACCTTGGTGTGATGTATTATGAAGGATTAGGTGTTTCACAGGATTATGCAGAAGCGGTAAAATGGTATCTTAGAGCGATAGAACAAGGTGATGTGCTGGCACAATTTAATCTTGGTAAAATGTACGATAATGGTCAAGGCGTTACACGCGATTATAGCGAAGCAGTAAAATATTATCGCATAGCTGCCGCCAAGGGTATAACTAATGCTCAAATTATGCTTGGTTTGAAATATCTTGCCGGCAAAGGTATCCGTCAGGATTTTGTGCAAGCATATAAGTGGTTTTATATTGCCGCGGAATCTGGTGATATTCGAGCGAAAAGATCGGTGCAATTTACACAAAAATACATGAACCAGATTCAAATAGATGAAGCGATGCGCTTAGCCAAAGAAGAGAAAATAGTAAAATATGAAGGAGAGCTATATGAGTTACATTAGATATAATTAGAAAAAATCGGAAAAATAATACTAATTTTTCAATGAGGGCTGGTAATTTATGCACCATACAATATTTAACACACCGGTTGTAAAATCATTTTTGCGGGGTATTTCTCTTGTTCTTTTAAAAATACTCGGTT
This sequence comes from Deltaproteobacteria bacterium, assembly GCA_026388535.1. Classification (GTDB taxonomy): domain Bacteria; phylum Desulfobacterota; class Syntrophia; order Syntrophales; family Smithellaceae; genus Smithella. The sequence continues at coordinate 3,054 of JAPLJP010000121.1, forward strand.
GGAAAGCATCCGGAAGGTTGCCCCGGGAAGCAAAATATGTTCTTATTGTCGCGCCGCATACATCCAACTGGGACTTATTCTATGGAATTATCCTGGCATTTGCCCTGAAACTTGATGCCCGTTACATCGCCAAAAAAGAATTGTTCCGCGGGCCTTTTTCTCCGCTGATGAGGTGGTCGGGAGGCATTCCGATCGACAGATCATCGTCCAGCCATATCGTTGAGCAAATGGTATCCGCATTCAAGAAACGCGAAAAATTTGTTCTCGCCCTGGCTCCTGAAGGCACCCGTCATAGAAAGGATTACTGGAAATCAGGGTTTTATAATATTGCCCTGAATGCCCATGTTCCCATTTTACTGGCGTTTATCGATTACGCAAGTAAAACCGGTGGAGCAGGTCATCTAATATATCCGACCGGTGATCTGGAACAGGATATGAGCATAATTCGCAATTTTTATCTGACAGTCAGAGGTAAACATCCCGAGAACACAAGCCCTGTAGTTATTTATTCTAAATCATGAAAATATCAGTTCGCCATCAGGCCGTCGACATTTTAAATAAAGTAAGCGCGAGTCAGGATTTCGCCAGTCCTCTTATCAACGATTGTCTGGATA
>JAPLJP010000150.1 GCA_026388535.1 Deltaproteobacteria bacterium
CGCCAAAAAAATTAATGCCGATAAAAATATACCTAAAGATCCAATTCGTGTTGATTTCGAAGCCTTGTTTATTCCTGATTCCGGTTCACGGGTAAAAATGATTACTTCGCAACTTGCTTTCTATGATATTAAAGATTTTAAACTTCTGGGCACAAGCTTGTGGAATTCGCCGGAGTTGCTGAAAAACGGCGTGGAGTATCTGAACGAAGCTGTCTTTGCTGATAGTTTTTTCAGTGATGGTTTTTATCCGGAAACTACCTATTTTACTGATGTTTATTACACAGAGTATCACCGCAAGCCGGAAAATATTGATGCGCTGGCCTATGATACAGCAGGAATAATTTTCAGTATTCTGGAAAATAAAGATGTAAAAACAAGAAAGGACTTTGCTGCTGGTTTAATGAAATTGGGATATTACAGCGGCGCGACAGGCAGTATTTATTTTGATTCCAAAAGAGTCGCACAAAAGACACCTTTTATAATAAAAGTTAAAGATGGAAAATTTGAACAGGTAAAGTGACGTTAATTGTACAATTTCTTATCAAACAATATCGAATTTTAGAGGATAAAAGATAAATGCGGTTTTTACTTACCAATGATGATGGAATTTATGCCAAAGGATTGAGCGCGCTTTATGCCGAGCTTTCCAAAGAAGCTGATTGCTTGATTGTCGCGCCGGAAACTGAACAAAGCGCTGTAGGACACGCCATTACGATTTCTCGTCCACTGATGGTGCGCCGCGCCACAAAAAATGATAAATTTTTAGGATACGCTGTTTGCGGCACACCGGCGGACTGCGTAAAAATAGGAATCACTGAATTATCGGATAAGCCTGTTGATTTGGTTGTCTCGGGAATCAACAGAGGAGGCAACGCCGGTATCAACGTTCTTTATTCGGGAACTGTGTCCGCCGCAACCGAAGGGGCAATTCTGGGCTTTCCCTCTATGGCCATTTCTCTTGACACTCACAAGGAAGCGGATTTTACCTATGCCGCCAAATTCGCCCGCAAGATGACCCGATTAATACTGAGCAATTCGAAACAGCTCAAAGGAAGCGCGATTAATGTTAATATTCCCTGCATTCCCCGTGAAAAAATCAAGGGCGTAGTTGTTGTCCGGCAGGCCCAGAGCAACATTGTCGAAACTTTTGAAAAGCGCGTGGACCCCAGAGAAAATATTTATTACTGGTTTGCCGGTGAATCTCAATGCGCCCGTAAACAGAAAGATACTGATGTCGGCGCTCTGGCTGCAGGCCATATAACAATCACTCCAATTCATTATGATCTGACCAGATACGATTTGCTAGACACGCTCAAGGATGCCGTGAAGCAAGGCAAATTATAATCGTACACGCAAAAAAAACAGCGTGACAGGAATTAATCGCCTATGGTCATACAAAGCCCAAAAAATCACGGGAATAAATCCTCCGCTTTGTCCCGACAGAGTCGGGATTCGACTTACAATACAGTCCCACATTGCTTCGCATGTGGGATAATTCCACTTGCGCTTCGACCTGTCTCTCAGCGAGTGTCATTAAAATTTGAGTCTCACAATAAATTGCTGCTCTACATAGCGATATTTTTTCTTGTTAATATATTACTATCCTCCTATTTTATTGATATCTGGCCTACACCGAATTGCGTTTCCCGGGCATTGCCGGTACTTGCCTTCTCCGAAGATAGAACCTTAAAAATAGATAAATACGCCGATTTAACCATAGATAAAAGCAAGGTGGGAGAGCATTTCTATTCAGATAAGGCTCCCCTGCCGACGTTATGCATGATACCGCTGTATGAGCTTATCAAGTTGTGCGGCCTTGATAAAGTAAGCGACGATGCAGGCAGAAAGTATCCCGTTTATATTGGCTATCACGTGGGAGTAGATGATTCACGCGATTACTCCATTCCAAAACTTATTCCCATTTTTATAGTTGGCGGCTTTATTTTTGGCTCTCTTCCTTTTGTTTTGATAGTCATGATGTCCTTTATGGCACTGCATAAAATGAAACCATCTCTTTCTCCTGTCCTCATGGCAATGCTGGCTTGGTACGGTTCATTTATTTTTGTTTTTTCCGGAACATTTTTCAATCATGTTTTTGCCGGTTGTCTGCTTTTGCTCAGTTTTATATCAATAAAGAGGAATTATTATTTTCTTTCAGGATTGACGCTGGGGCTAAGCTTTTTAAGCGAATACACTGTCATCATCGCGGCGCCCTTTTGGTTTATATGTGTCTGGATAAAAGAAAAGAAAATAAGCCATCCATTGATTTTCGTCTTGGGGATACTGCCATCAATACTGTTTATAGCGCTATACAATTGGCTCATTACTGGATCACCATGGCAAATGCTTAACGCCTACCATGCCTCTTTGGCGTTTCAGGCACTGCAGCACAATTACGGTTTTTCCCTGCCTTCACTCAAAGCCATTTGGGGTTTATCGTTCAGCGGATGGATGGGATTGTTTAATTTCGCACCGGTGCTTTACTGCATTGCTTTTTATATTATCCTGATGCTGATAAAAAACAAAAAAATGCTTTTGCCTTTGGAAACCAATTGCCTCGCTTTGTTTGGTATTATGTTCTTTTTAGTAATAAGCTCGTTCTTTACCTGGTGGGGCGGCTGGTCTTACGGTCCGAGATATTTGATAGTGCTTGCGGTGCTTTTACTCTACGAAGGGATGCTGGTTATCTCACGAGATAAAATAAACATTCTTCTGTTTACTGTGACCGCGCTTTTCGGAATCACAGGAGCCTGGGTAGCGAAAGCTACCGTGGTTTACATGGTTCCCTTTCCGGAATATGATGGATTTTTCAACCCTTTTCTGCACGTACTTCTGCCTGATTTATTCGCTGGCAGGTTTAATGCCAACAACGCGCTTACAGCCTTTTTTGATGTTTCTCCTCAAACGGGCGTCTATGGCTGGTTGATATTATATGTCATTTCGCTCAGTGGACTTTGTATGTTGTATAAAAAATGGTTTGCCGAAAAAATTGTCAGACAGTAGCAATGGAATATGCAAAGTACAAACGGTTATTAATTTACCCGTCCTCATTATTGCCAACGATTACCCTAAAAATTGTGTTGATATAAAGCCCCAGACAATGGCCCCAACTCCGCCAAGCTCACCGATTATGAGGAACAACATTCCCCAAGTTGTATTGAAATTCCTCTCTTCGAACTGATTTGTAATCTTATTTTGTAAGCCGAGTTTAAAATATTCCCCGATAGCTACCGCAAAAAACAACAATGGCACTCCGGAAATGACTAACTGAACTTTCTCCGAATAAGGACTGAACTTCAAAAGCTCTGCCATAACAAGAGCGGCAAAACTGTAAAGAAACGCGGTTCTATGCGCCATATCAATATACAGCGGCGCTTTATGTTGAGGACTTTTCATTATTGCGCGATATTTCAGGATTCCGCCAAGCATTCCGACTAAAAGAAAAATACCCGATGCCGCCAAAGTCATTTTAATTGCAAGATTCATTTATTTCTCCTTTAAGCGCGGTAACGTGCTGATCACCGTGACTGTAATCAGTCCACTGGATTAATCGGTTGTGATCTCTACCCTTTAAATTTAGGCCACTGATTATAACCAATTGCTGGATCATTTGATCTGAGTTCTTGTATAAACTCAATTTCTTTCTTAGTGACCTCAGTATCAGATGCAAACTCTGACCCCCAGAGAATCTCTTTTCGAATTGTGATGTCTCTTCTTTGTTCTCGTGTGAAATCCTTAGCAATGAGATCACTATTTGCGCTACCAAAGTAGTTGATGCTGTCAGTTAGATCTTGTCCGACATAGATCTTACCATTTGGATATGTGATCTTATAAATTACTTTCATCCTGTCTTAATGCTCGTGAACACAACAATGTTTATATGTATCTTGTACCAAGGGCCTTCGGCCTTCGACATTCCACTTTGCAGGATAATTCAGCTAACGTGTCAGCAAAACCGGAATCGGGCTTTTACGGATTATCTGCGATGTAGTACTGCCGAGGAATAATTCGCGCAGACGGTTGTGGCCGTATGCTCCCATAACCATTAATTCTACGGCGCCTTCCCGGATGAATTTCATAATTTCATCGGGTTCCTTGCCCGACAGGTTTATTATTTCGCAGTCAGCTATCGGTGGCTCATCCGGGTCTTTTTGATTTATATCTTCCACCTGCGCGGATAGGGCAGCGGCTTTTTTCGCGTCTGACGTAATGATTATAACTGTCAGCGGCCAGGCGTTTTGTTCCGATAATTTCAAAGAAAGCTTTAGGGCCTTTGTCGCCGAATTACTGCCGTCGTAAGCAAGCGCCATGCTTTCTATCTCCACAAAATTCTCGGGAGTTACCAGCACGGGTTTGCCCGAATCACGCACAACAGCTTCGGCAACCGAACCAAGAAGCCCTCCTTCCTTTAAGTGAAAGTGTTCTCCCTTTTTCGCCATCAGAATCAAATCGGCGTTCTGGGCTTCTTCTATTATTATCGGGCTGATTTTACCGATTACTTTTTTTACTTCGGCACTGATTCCGGATTTCTGACAGCGCTCCTGAAATTCTTTCAGGATAAATTCCGCTTTTTCGTTGAGAGATGTTTCAATGGCATCAAAAAAACCTTCGTAAGGCGGCATTCCTACCGAGCCTGAAATATCGGTAAGCATCGGCCCCTGGATCAAATTCACATCCAGAACATAAAGGCCGATTAAGGAAGCGTCGAGTTTACGGGCAATATAAATTCCGTATTCCAGCGCTGTGAGGCTGTTAGCGGAACCATCTGTAGGAATAAGGATTTTTCTTATCATGATTACTCCCCCTGTTAAGTTAGAGGCATGATTACTTTTGTTTTTCGTCAAAGTGTTTCAAATCATCAAGCAAATTAGCAACATCTTTTTCTTCCCAATTACCGGAACCGCCATTATCGTCCGAATCTGTTTCCGCGGGATTAGAACCATCTTCATTGAAAACGAGAAATTTGCCTATAAGATTACCATTTTTATAGGTGGCTTTTTCTTTTTCTTTTCCGCTTTTGAAATACGCAAGATATTCGCCTTCACGCTTATCGTTTTTAAAACACCCCTTTTCTTTGATTTGACCGCTTTTATAGTAACAAATATACTCGCCTTCAAATTTACCGTTTCTTAAATTTTCTTCTTCCTTTAATTGCCCGGTTTTATAATAAATCTGATATTTGCCGTCGAGCTTGCCGTTTTTGTAATATTCCTTTTCCCTGATATTCCCGTTTTCATAATAAGAAATATATTCGCCTTCCATATGATCGTTAATGAAGTTTGATTTTTCTCTTAAATGGCCGTCTTGATAATAAATCACCGCCGCACCATTTTTCTTGCCGCGAACAAAATTAATCTGTGCCAACACCTGGCCGCTATGGTAGTAGGAAGTATATTCTCCTTCCAGTTTTCCTTCCCGGACAAATTTTCTTTCTTTTATTTTCTCATCGGGGAAAAGCAGGGTTTTTTCCTCGGGAACATCTTCTTTTTTAGCCATAAAAATATTATCCGGTTTAAAGTTTTAATTTTCTTCAAATCACGGGTATGAACCCCAAAGCAAGCTTTGGAAACAGATTCCGCAGCAAGCTGCGGGGTATTAAACCCTCCGCTTTGTCCCGACAACGTCGGGATTCAACTTACCAATTCCGCTGCGCTACGCTTTCGGAATTGGAGTTTCAACAATAATTTAAAGTATGAAGACAATTTCATAACCGCTTTTCCGCTTGGAAGCCCTTTAAAAGGGCCTGCCGCTTTCAATTTATCAAGTGATTGCTTTTTTTAAACAATCATTTATGATAATGCAACTAAAATAATGAGACTCGACGAAAACGAATCCCGGCAGGGCGGGATGAAGTTTGAGTCGTTAGTCGAATTATCCCCGAAGCGGAGTACCCTAAAGGGCATCTACGACGGAGGGGGATAATGAAAATAGCTGAAAAGAAGCGAAATGAAGTTTATCCCTGCCACCTAAAGGTGGCGGGATAATTCGCTCTAAGATTTTCCGATCACTACGTTTCGGAAAATCAAGGCTCATTAATAAATTTAGTTTAATTTTTTTCGGAAAAAAGCTATTAGGACTTGATAAATAGACATATTATTTCCTAAAAATAGTTCAAGAATTATGGTAAAGAGCATAATTAATGATAACACCTAATTTAGATACAACAAGAGTGGCCATTATCGGCCCGGGACGTCTGGGCACATCTTTCGCGTATAAACTCGGCCGTGACAATAAAAGAGTGGCCATCTACTATCACGACCAGGAAGTTTGCAAGGCGATAAACAGGGATCACCTGAACCCTCTGCATCTGACCGAAGATTTGGCGAACCGTCTTGGCGGAATGGAAAAAGTGCCCCGCCTCTCGACCAAAGTTTACGCCACAAACGATCTGGAACACATCGTCGAAAATAACGATTTTATCATTCTGGCCATAACAATGAACCGCCTGCCGGAATTCCTCAACTATCTCAAGCCGATGATTGATAAAAAAGCCGGCGAAACATGCCTTGTTTCGCCGATAAAAGGTTTGATTTCCGACGAAATTTCCAAGGAGCTGATTACGCCTTCTCAAATGATCAACAACAATTTATACAATTTAAAACATAAGTATCAGATCGGCTGTATCGGCGGACCGTTTTTTGACATGGATATTGCGCTGGGCAATCCCGTTTGTTTAACAGTCGCCGGCAAAAAACGAATCGCTAACATTATCCGGGAGGATTTGCTTAAATTCAACCGCAGAGAAATGAATTCATATTATAATTTTGATATCGTCGGGGTGGAAGCCTGCGGCGCTTTAAAGAATATTGTGGCAAATATCAAGGGGCTGGCGGATTCCCTGCAACTGGGCGATTCAATTCCGGGCACCATATTCGCCCGTTCCGGCGTGGAAATTCGTTCGTTGTCCCGTCTTCTGGGCGGAAGCTTTCAGGCATTTCACAGCCAGGCGGGTGTGGGCGACATGTATGTGACAGTTTCTTCTCTGGCCAGTAAAAATTACCGCTACGGAAAATATTTTTATGAGCTCTATACCGGCAATCCCATCGAAACCAACCTGCGTGTTTTGGAAAAGATTGACGGAACTCCCGAAGGCCCCAACACGATAAGAAACGTTTATAAATATCTGGAAAAGAAAAACATGTACAGCCCGCTTTTCTCATGCGCTTACCGGATTTTCAACGAAGCGGGCAACAAAAGCGCCATCAAGGATATGATAATTCACGCCTGTCAGTATGATAAGAGAAATAAAGAATACATAGACACTTTATCAAGACTCATGTACCGCATTCTTCCCAATTACTGGTATCGCCGCGATAAAAGTTTACTCGATTAGTGTAAATGGAGACAACTTTCCTAAATATTTCGCATGTGAAATATTTATTGACAATTGATATCTCGATGTTTATAAACGAACATCTTCAAAAACAGCTTCATAAATTTTTCAAAAAACGTTTCACATTTTTTCACAATTAATAGATCTGAACTGTCTTAACTGATAGTTTAGATTGCGAGGAAGAACGAAATGAATTTTTTCTGTCGCAAATTGTTTTGTATTTCCCAAAATTATGTTCCGACAATATTTTATATCCAAACAAGATTCGCAAAAATTATTGTGAAAGGAGGTGATCATATCGTAAACGATAAAATAAAAATCTCCATCTTGCTTGCAGTTCTGTTCACATTTTTTATCTTTGCCGGCTTTCCTCAAATGTACGCTTTGGCGAAAGAAACCGCCGGCAAAAAAGAGGCAACTCAGCAAAAGGGGAAAAAGAATCCCTACGCCAATGCGGAAATAACCACAAAGATAATACCATCAGCAAATAAAACCTTCGGCTATGAAATTCTCTTACATGGGAAGACTTTGATGCGTCAGCCCGGTATACCGGCACTGCCGGGGAATGATGGTTTTATCACCAAAGCAAGGGCGCAAAAAGTTGCTGATTTTGTCGTAAAGAAAATCAGGAAAAACGAGATGCCGCCTACGGTGACAATTGAAGACTTGAAAAAGATGGGTGTTCTGAAAAAAGATCAAGTTACAAACAAGATGCTTAAATAAAGGGGGGGGAGCGTTTATGAAGAAATGTATTATAATAGTAATTACTTTGCTTTACGGTTTTATTGGCGTCAATATGGTTTTCGCGTCCGACGGTACCTGGACCCAGAAGGCAGATTTCGGGGGGACTGCGCGAGGTTTCGCCGTTGGCTTCTCCATCGGCAATAAGGGCTATATTGGAGGGGGGGTGTCTACTGCATGGAATAACGATTTTTGGGAGTATGACCCTGCAAACGATACCTGGACACAAAAGGCTGATTTCGGGGGGGGAGTGCGAGTGGGCGGTTTGTCATTCGGTTTCTCAATTCAATAAGGGGTATATCGTAGGAGGAGCAATCCCCAACGGAAATCCGGGCGAACTAGAACCAAAAGATTTTTGGGAATATGATCCCGCTACTGATACATGGACACAAAAGGCTGATATAGGAGAAGGTGGTTACGACTTTGGCTTCTCCATCGGCGACAAGGGCTACATTGGAACTGGATGGAATAGGGATGCGGATGGCTATGGTGGTGGACTAACAAAAGATTTCTGGGAATATAATCCAGCCACCGATACATGGACACAGAAAGCCGATTTCGGAGGGGGAGTGCGAGGTGGGGTTGCCGGCTTTGCCATAGGCAACAAAGGCTACATTGGGACGGGAGGATCTGATAGTGCTTTAAAAGACTTCTGGGAGTACGATCCTGCCGCCGATACATGGACACAAAAGACCGATTTCGGAGGGATAGAGCGAGCTTACGCCGTCGGCTTCTCCATCGGGAACAAGGGATACATTGGAACGGGGTGGCTATACGATCCAAATGTTGGCTCTTTTACATTTACAAAAGACTTCTGGGAGTACGATCCTGGCAGCAGTATCACACTGAATCCGGTTGCCAACAGGTACTCTCTGTGTCCTCACTATTTGATGATACCTGTGACCATTAAGGCCAATGCCGTTAATAGTTCCGGTGAGCCGGTAACTCTCTCAGCGAAAGTATCCTGCAATGAGCCGGCAACGTTATTGCTTGATTGGACGAAGCCGTTAATCAATCAAACGAGAGGCACTGTTTCGCTACTACTGCGCGCGGCGCCCTCCAGAAGCGCAACAGAAAGAACATACACAATAACGATTACGGCAACAGATGCGGCGGGAAATACCGCTTCAGAGGATGTATCTATTGTTGTGCCTCGTAGTTGCTGTAGCTTACTGAATAAGTAACAAAATGAATTTCGTTAGAGGCCGGGACCTTTATGCCCGGCCTCTAGCCGTAGACGACAAGCGAGAAAGATTACTCACCTCGAGAAGGTTTGCTCTTGGCGCCCAAAAATTATCGGGCCAATCCGGCAGATTTTGTGGGATTTCCAGGGGCAGTATACTTAATTATTGATATGGTTTTTGTAATAGTTTCCATGGCAAGAACAACTGTTAAATCTCTTCTTCCGTTACAATCTCTGTTTTAATCATCGTGATTAGTTCCTGAAAAACGGGCAAAACATCCTTTCGGAATCTTCCGGCAACGCAAACGTTCATAATATCGTCGCCTATCTTGAGATGACCTTCATTAATCCACGCCTTTATATCGGCGATTCCTTCCCTCTTTTTAAATTCGTGCACGGCGGCTTCAAGCTTTGCCTTGTCGTAGGAAAGATTCATCGCCTGAACCTTCCCTCCATTTTTCGCCGTAGCCCGCACTATTCCGTTATGAGAAAGAATCATCCCCAATATATCCGGCGGACATGATTTTTTTATTTCCTTTATCCATTGATCAATCATATAAAGCTCCCTGACTATTATATTATTATTTACAAATCATTTACTGGAAGAGACTTTTTCTAAAAACATCAGAACCATTGCATTGACCTTATCCGCTTCTTGCCCCCGCAGGATGCCGTGGTGATCGGCGTAAATCCGGAGAAGCTGTTTATCCTTTGTGCCAAGATTGTCAAATATTTCCAGTCCGCTTGCCGCGTTTACTACAGGATCGTCCGAGCCCTGTATGATAAGCACTGGCCCCGTAACATTTTTCAGCTGATTTTCGACGAGCTTCATGAGTTTTTCCAGTTCATTGCCTCCGCTTACGGGATTTCGCAGATAGTTTATCTCCGGATTTTCCGGCACATTTTCCACAAATTCCATCTTCCCTTTATTCACATGAAATTTCGAGAGCAATTTATTCCACGCGACAACAATAGACGCGAACTTGGAAGCTATGCCCTTCAGCTTGAAGGGAGCGTTGATGGAAACGACTCCGGCGAACCTGCCGGGCTTATTGGCGGACTGCAGCATAGCAATTCCGGCACCCATGGAAAATCCACCGATGGAAAATGTCCCGACACTGTTTTTCATTATGATGTAAGCACGGCTTGCGGAATCGTACCACTTCTCCCAGTTTCTTAACGCGAGATCCTCCGGCGCTGTGCCGTGCCCTCGCAACCGGACGCCGTAAACATTATAGCCGTTTTTATAAAGATAATCCGCCAGCGGCCGAATCTCTTCCGGCGCCGCCATATATCCATGTACCAGAATAACTCCCTTCCTGCTGAAAAAACGTTTCAGGAAAAAAGGCTCTCCGATATTTCTGGGTTTGCTTTCATCTTTTATATAATATTCCTGATAATCCTTCTCAAAAAGATTCTTATCCAGCCTGACAAAGTGATTTCTTATCTTCCACCGGACAAAAAAAGCCGGAAGAAACATCAATCTGTCCATTGTTCTGGTTAAATCACAAAGAGGCTCTATTTCGTTTCTTAGCACTTCGATAATATTATCTCTCCTGATGGTATGAAAATCCGATTTTCTGCTAAATCGCTCGCTGTTTTTAGTGATTATTCCTTTCTCCAGTTTAATGTAGTTGCTGGATACGGCTTCCTTGATAAAATTATCGTATTTTTCATGATAATCATCGGTAAGAAGATAAAACTGTTTTCGGTAAAGGGAAGTGTGACAATTGGATAAGCCGATTTTACGCAAATACTCGATGGCAAGAAAAACGCGGTTTTTGAAATCGTTTTCGCTGAAACTGTTCCGATATTTTGTCAGAATGTAAGAAAACAGGTGATCGTGATTAACAGTAGTCATGCCGTATATGGCATTCATATAATCATATCTCATGCTGACGCATAATTTTTTAAAAGGAACTAATTTCTTAAACTCCTCCGGGTTCAGGTAAAGGTTATTATCCGCCAGCATCTTACTCATTCCGGAACTTGTAGCGATATATTTTTTTACCGATATCGGCTTCCCGAAGTTAATATCAATATCTACCTTGCCCAGTATCATGGGACCTTCAACTTCCAGCTCCTCCTGAAAACGTGTTGAAATATTGTTGATAAACCGGTTGGCAAGCTTGCTGACAGCGTTTTCCTGCGCGCGGACAGGATAATAGGTGATATTAACCGGCACAATATAAGTTTCTTTATTTATAATTCTATCCGCGTCCGCGGGATCAAAACCGAAGTGCTCCGCGATTATAGCACTGGATGAACTATCGCCCCGTGTTCGGAAGTTTCGCAACTTTTCACGTATAAACTCAGTCCGCAAGGCTATCTGCGCCGCTCCGGAATGAGGCGGCCGCCTGAGACCAGCATTATAAACCAGGTATTTGCCTTTCTCGACAATCTTCTTATCCTTGATTATCTGGCCTTCCGGAAAAATAATGACCGGGTGATTGTCGGTGAGGAGCGCGTTGATAAAAACTTTATCCCTGTTTGGATCAATGGTTGAAATCGCGCCCACCTTATCCATTAAAGTGCCCATTTCACCGTCGAAAAAAGATTTGTCCGCCATAGAGACAGGAAATTTTTTACTGCTCTTTTTGATGATATACGGCATCAAAATTGTTTCTATACGAGTAAAGTGATTGATGACATAAAGTACAGGCTGGTCAGGGACATTTTGTGCTCCATGCAGGCGTATGTCCGTCCCCGTTGTCTTAATCAAGGTATCAAGGGCAACCTCTATTACTTTAATCAAAGAAATGGATATATTCATCGCTTCCGGCCTTCGTTCTCCTGTTTCTTTTTTACATCCGCCGCCACTCTTTTTAATATATCCGGGTTGTTGGTAAAAATCCCGCTGACACCCATATTGATAAAACGCTTCATATTCTTCGCGTCATTGACAGTGTAAATATTTACGGGAATATTATTTAATTTAGTATTTATAAGCCATTTCTTTTTAAAATCAGAGCGGGAACAATTAAAGACATCGGCTCCCAGTGAATCCATTATATCCGAAGGCAATTTAGAACCATAGTGTTTTTTTTCATACAACACGGCTACAGTTACAGTGGTGTCAATTTGTTTCAGATGCATAATGGCGCGCGGATCAAAACTGGAAAACACGACATGCCCATTCATGCCGCTTTGTTCGACAATCTTCAGACATTTTTCTTCGATACCGCCGAAGAACATTTTGCTGACCGCTTCCGTCTTGATTTCAATATTTACCGCGATTTTATTTTTGCAGATGTCCAAAACTTCCGCCAGAGTTGGTATGCTTGTGTCTTTAAAATCTTTATTATACCAGCTTCCCGCGTCCAGTTTTTTCAATTGCGCAAGAGTGTAATCGGAAATTTTCCCCCGGCCATCCGTACAGCGTGATATTTTTTCATCGTGAAAGACAACAACCTCTTTATCGGAGCTAAGCTGAACATCGAACTCCGCCATATCCGCGCCCATGGCAATAGCGCCTTCAAACGAGGGAAGAGTATTTTCGGGATAATACGCCGAAGCCCCGCGATGGGCGATAATGGTGAAATCATCGCCCTCGCGGTGGTTATACTTGAATAAGTGATAAGGTCTTGGCATTTTCAGTACCCGATAATTATTTTATCGTGAACCGTTAGCTTGAAACTTGGAACCATTAACCGTGCTTATTTTTTAAAATGCGTTTTGCAATCCGGTGATAACTGGGCTTCATTTGCTTTCAGACAGCGATAAATCCTTCCCTTGCCCAGTGCAACACCTTTACATAATTTTTCCGCATCCGGTTTGCAGGCTTTGATAAAATCACGTGCCTTTTCTTTGTCCACATCAATCTGCTCCTTGCAGGCAGGCGACAGTTCCGCTTCGTGCTGCTTCACACATTGTACCAGTCGCCCCTGTCCGGGCTGTACATCCTTACAGAATTTCTCAATATCGGCACGACATGCTCCTTTTTTATTTATATTCTGGGCATAAGAAAGGGATGATACAAAACAAAACATTACGGTTACAACTAACACTAATTTTAACGTTTTCATAAATTCTCCTTTGCTAAAATTTACATTAATTCTTTTATTGCCCGAATTGCTCCGGTAACCGTATCAATTCTGTCATTACCCTGCTGGACCGGGTAATCCAGATATTTTCTAAAAATTATTATTCAAAAAGGCTTTTTAGTTTTTAGCACATTTAATAATATAGTTCTTCACTTTTTTTATTTGTGAGACTAAAATTTAATGAGACTCGCTGAAAACGAATCCCGACGAGTCGGGATGAAGTTTGAAGTGTTAGTTGAATTATCCCGCCAAAGGCGGAGGATATGAAACCCTGCAGCTTGCTGTGGAGTTTGATATCCGTGATTATTTACAAATCCATCCCAAAGTGATAACTTTCGTATACAAAGACTCTAATAATCAGGAGGATTAATATGAAAGTATTGGGCATTATGGGAAGTCCGCGAGTCGGCGGCAACAGTGATATTCTCCTTGACAAAGCTCTGGCCGGTGCCAAAGAGGCGGGAGCGGAAGTGGAAAAAATTATTCTGGACAAAAAGAAAATTTCCGGCTGCAAAGACTGCAAGAAGTGCAACGAAACCGGTCTTTGCGTCCTTAAAGACGACATGCCTGAAATCCACAAAAAGATACTGGAAGCAGATGCCATTATTCACAGCGTACCGGTTTACTTCTGGTCCATGACCTCGCAGATGAAAGCTTATCTGGACAGGTGGTGCGCATTATTTGATGCCAACTGGAGTTGGCAGAAGGCTTACTATCCAAAAATGAAAGGCAAACGCATTGGACTGATCACGGTTTGCGGAGATCCAAACATCCACACGGCTGATCCTATCGTGCACAGTTTTAAATCAACAGTGGAAATGACAAAAATGCACTGGCTCGGAGAGGTCATGACCTCAGCCATAGACAAGGGAGATGTTATCAAAGATGAAAAGGCCAGAAAAAATGCTTTCGAACTGGGCAAAAAAGCAGCTACATCCTAACATCTTTCCCAGTTAAATTAACTTCCGCCATGATGTTGTCGATACTGCGCAGGAACCTGCCGAAGCCGAATTTCGCATTCAGCAAAAATATCATGGACAAAAACTTACATTCAGTTTTATGAAGAGGAATTGTTCTTACGCAGCAAATCGGCAAATTGATCAGGCGTAATAGGTTTACTGAAATAAAATCCCTGCACCTCATCACAGCTTGATTTCCTCAAAAAATCATCCTGCTCATGCGTTTCCACACCTTCAGCAACAATAGTAAGACTGAGATGCTTGCCCATGTTAATGATTGATGCAATGATCGCCTTATCTTCAGAATTGTGCCCGATATTACGAATAAAGGACCTGTCCATCTTAAGCGTGTCGATAGGGAAGCGTTTAATCTGAGTAAGAGAAGTGTAGCCTGTGCCGAAATTGTCAATGGCAATCCGTACGCCTATTTCTTTGAATTTTGTCAGTACCGCAATCATGTGAGCAGAATCATACATTACCATGCTTTCAGTGATTTCCAATTCCAAAAGATTTGGCTCCATGCCGGAATCATTCAATGCGATTTTAATATCTTCTATTAAGTTATCGTCCTTCAGCTGACTAAGCGATAAATTTATCGCCATACAGACAGGAGGCAAACCCTGCCGTTGCCAAGTAACATTTTGTGCACACGCTGTTTTCATTACCCACCTGCCAATGGGGATGATTATTCCTATTTCTTCTGCCACTGGGATGAATTGCGTAGGTGTTACTGCTCCTAGATATTGGTTTTTCCAGCGCAACAGTGCCTCCACACCAGTGATCAAGCCGGTTTTGTAATCTAACTTAGCCTGATAATCCAAATATAGTTCATTGCGCTCTAACGCACGCCGCAGATGTGTCTCCATAGACAAACGTTCAAATGTTTGCGCCTGAATATTTTTGGAGTAGAACTGGTAATTATTCTTGCCTTCTTCTTTGGCAAAATACATGGCCATGTCCGCATTTTTCATCAGGGTTTGTTCGTCCTTCCCGTCTATGGGATATATACTGATGCCGATGCTGGCTGTTACATGGCATTCTTCACCCAGAAGAACCAAAGGTTTGATAATGGAGCTAAGTATTTTTTGTGCTATGATTGCGACCTGACTCGAATCTTTCACTTCCTCGATTAAAATAATGAATTCATCTCCTCCCAAACGACCAACAATATCCATTGTCCGCAGCAATTGTTTAAATCTTGTTGCTATCTCTTTCAGTAATTGGTCTCCTGCCTCGTGGCCCATGGTGTCATTGACTATTTTGAAGCGATCCAAATCGATGAATAAAACGGCAAACTGCCGCTGATTGCGCCGTGCGGCCTGGATGGCGTGATTTAGTAACTGACTGACCATTAAGCGGTTAGGCAATCCCGTCAGGGTATCATGGGTAGCCATATAATTAATCTTCTCTTCCATTTGCCTGCGCTCAGTGATATCTCGAATTACGCCGAGAATACCCACTGGTTGATTATTTTTATCTATAACAAGGGAAATATTCGTTTCCGTCCACACGGTAGTCCCATCTTTTCGTCCAATTTCTAATTGAAGCGCCTGGGATTTAAAAGCTTTATGTCCCGATTTACCTGACTCCACAACTTCGTATATTGTCTTCATGGCCAGATCCAGTGAGGAAGGAGCAAAGGAATCGGACAGCTCTTGTTTTAAAACCTCTTCCGGTTCGTATCCTCTGAGGATTTTCACGGAGGGATTGATATAGTTATATTTCAAATTCATATCCGTAACGAAAATTACATCCTGGATATTGTTGGTCAGTCGCTCGATGGTGGAAAGGGCATTGGAAATCCTGGACCTGAGGTTGGTGATGTATCCACCGATCATGGAAAACCAGGGCAGAGCCACTGCAAGAACCAGGATAGTCAACACATCGGTTTTCTTATTGATGGATTCGGGACGGATTTTGTAAAGCAGAAATATAACCGACGCATAATTGACCACGGCAAACGCAGACAGAAAAAGATATTGCCGGACTTTCAATCTGAAAAGCCCGAACACAAACACGACCATATAGAGAATGACCACCAAGCTTCTGAGCGAATCGGCATAATACACAAGCACCATGGTCCAGAATGTGGCAATCACCATCTGCAGAAGGGTCAGGCTCGGATCTTTGAATCGTTTATTTAATCCGGTTCTGATAATCGCATATATGAGGATGTTAGAGACAATAGCTCCTGAAAGACCAATAACCACAACACTTAACGGTGCGCGAGTCACCCCCTGGAAATAAAAGAATACAATCAGAACAATGCTCCCGATATACGATCCGAATGCCATGAGAAACCGTTGCATTCTTAAAGTTTGGCTGTGATCATCTTTAGGAAATATGCTAAACATACATAATCTCCTCTATAGTGGTAAAGTCACCGATCATTTTCCCTTTTGAACAGTCCGTCAGTGGGCTTCGTCCCAGTTTTTGCCAAATGCTATTTCCACTTTGAGCGGTACCTTAAGTTTAATAACTTCTTCCATCTCTTTTTTGACGAGCACCATGACTTCTTCTTTTTCTTTCACCGGTGCTTCGACGACAAGTTCATCGTGCACCTGCATAATCAGCCGGGCGGAAAACTTTTTCTTTAAAAGCAAATTAGCAATGTTCACCATAGCCACTTTAATTAAATCGGCGGCAGTGCCCTGAATGGGAGTATTAATCGCCATGCGTTCGGTAAACTGACGTACGGAAGGAATCTTGCTTTTCAATTCCGGCAGGTAGCGGCGGCGATTCAGCAGGGTGCAGACGAAACCATCCCGGCGCGCGCTTTCCAGAATTCCATCCAGATAAACACGCACTTTTTTATAGCGCTGAAAATATCCGTCAATATACTCCTGGGCCATTTTCATGGAAACGCCAAGTTCCCTGGCCAGACCGAAAGCGCTCATCCCGTAAAGAATACCGAAGTTGATGACTTTGGCCTGACGACGCATATCGGCATTCACCATCTGCGGAAAAACGCCGAAAATATCAGAGGCGGTGCGACTGTGAATATCTTCGTCAGAGGCAAAGGCGTCAATGAGCGCTTCATCTTCCGAAAGATGCGCCAGAACTCTGAGTTCGATTTGTGAATAATCGGCGGAGATCAAAAAACAATCCGGATCGGCAATGAATGCCTGGCGGATTCTTTTGCCTTCGAGCGTGCGAATGGGAATATTCTGCAAATTGGGATTACTGCTGGAAAGCCTTCCCGTTGCCGTCACTGTTTGATTGTACGAGGTATGAATTCTTCCGGTTCGCGGATCAATCAAAGCAGGAAGAGCGTCAATATAAGTGGACTTGAGCTTGGAAAGAGAGCGGTAAGCCAAAATTTCCGCGGGCAGTTCGTGGCTTCGGGCAAGGTCCGTGAGCACATCCACATCGGTTGAAAATCCCTCTTTTGTTTTCTTCCCTGTGGGCAGTTTGAGTTTTTCAAATAAAATATTCTGCAACTGTTTGGGCGAATTGATGTTGAATTTCTCACCGGCGAGGCGAAAGATCTTTTCTTCCGAAATGGACAGCAATTGCCCCAGCTCCACCGACATTTGTTTTAAAATGGATGTGTCCACCAGCACGCCTTTTTTCTCCATAGCGGCAAGCACATACAAAAGCGGCATTTCAACCTTGTGGAAAAGTTCAATGGCATCTATTTTTTTTAGCTGATCGGTAAGGGTTGGAGCAAGAGCAAATATGGCATCGGCGCGTTCTCCCGCATAGGCGGTCATCTTATCGACAGGCACTAAAGCCAGGGGATAAGTTTTGCCCTTTCCGCCGGCGACATCACCGGGAGTGGGAATTTGCTGGTGCAGATATTCCCAAGTCAGTTCGGCGAGTTCATAGGAATTCTTGGCCGGATTGAGTAAATAAGCGGCAAGCATTGTGTCGTCTGCCGCCTGCATATCCACAGCTAAATCAGCAAGAAACACAAGAGTTGTTTTTAAATCATGACCATATTTTTTAATTTTGCCGTCCGATAAAACAGGGGCAAGCGCGGCGAATACTTCTTTTGCCGGCAACTGCGCTGGAGCGTTTGTATGACCAAGCGGAATATAAAAAGCATCACTGCCGTCGCTTATGGCAATGCCGATCAAATCCGTTGGCGGATTTTTTTCCCAAACTACTTCACAGGAAATTTCATGGCTATTTTGCAGATGAGCAACAAGGTCTTCCAATGATTTTTTGTCTAAGACCTGTTTGTATTCCTTGGCAACTTTCTCAGTATCGCGTTTAACCTCCTGTAGAAGCGAGGAGAACTCGAATTCACTGAAAAGTTGAGAAAGAATTTCTTTGTCCGGCTCCTTGACTGCCGCATCCTGCAGATCGAAATCAATTTCAATATCCTTTCGGATGCTGGCCAACTGATGGCTAAGTCTTGCCTGCTCGGCATAAGTACGGAAGGTCTCGCGCAATTTGACGTTTTTTAAATTCTCCGAATTTTTTAAAACTTCCTCAACGGAACCATATTCTTCGATCAGTCTTTGCGCCGTTTTAGGACCGATGCCGGGCACTCCCGGAATGTTATCGGATGTATCGCCCATGAGGCCCAGAATCTCCACCACTTTGTCAGGACCAACACCGAATTTTTCTTTGACCGCTGCTATATCGTAAGTTTTATCTTTCATTGTATCGATCATGGTGACGTTTTTATCTACAAGCTGCATCAAATCTTTATCTCCGGAAATGACAGCAGTCCGCCAGCCCCGTTTGCTTGCCTGCACGGCCAGTGTACCGATAATATCGTCCGCCTCCACTCCCTGCTTTTCCAATACAGAAATGGACAGACCCCGTACGACATCCTTGATAAAAGGTATCTGCGGGATGAGATCATCGGGCATTGGTTTGCGTGTTGCTTTATAATCAACAAATTCTTCATGACGGGCAGTGGGGCCTTTGAGATCGAAGGTCATTACGATATAATCCGGCGCAAGATCGCGCAGCAGCTTCAGCAGCATGTTAGTAAAGCCATAAATGGCGTTCGTAGGAAAACCTTTGGAGTTTGTTAAAAGAGGTATCGCGTAGAAGGCACGGTAGATATAATTGCTGCCGTCAATGAGAACTATCAGCGGGGTTTTATTCCCTTGGGTCATAAATAAATCCTATTTCAGAATGAATAAGTGCGCACCTGCCCTGCCGAACACTAAACAGGTGCGCTATGGATAAATGAAAATTACATTATTTATCGATTTTGTTCTGCTTGCCTTCTTGCTTCGTCAGCCTGCTGCTTGAACTGCTAGGCCATTTCTTCGGCCTGTTTTAGCATCTCATCGAAGGATTTTCCCCTGTCTTTTGTCGTATCCTGATATTCCTTGCGCATGTTTTCACTCATCTCGCGCCACCTCCCCATTTCCGATCCCATGTTTCTGACTTTATGTTCCGCGAACAGACCGAAAATAACGAAGATCACGCCAATAATGCCGAACACGAGCCATGCTTTTTGAGACGGAATATTATGAACATGGACACTTGCAGTGACCAGATAAAACACATAAATAGCCATCGTGATAATGCCGCCGGCATAAGGAACAACTCCGATGATTGTTGTGATTGGAGACAGCGCCATCAGATATGCGCCGCAACGATAGGCCGTTTCGTAGTTTTCCTGCGAACCCATCAGCTTCCAGATAACAAAGAGAATGGCCGCGCCGATGAAACTGCCGATAGCGGCGAAAATCGGCATGAAAATAATGACACTGAAACTTGCCATTATCCCGCCGCGATAACCGGCACCATGTCCAAGGCCGATAAAACTCAGTATCGCCTGAATGATGCCGGTAATGACACCCATGATAATCACAAAAGCAAGCGGCTCAAGAAATCCACCGATTTTGGGCATTTCCTGAAAAAATTCCGCGGGTTTTGTGACCACATTTACCGCCGTTTGCGGCATGGCTGCAAAATTAATGTCTTTCGGTTCCATTTTTCCCTCCTTTGTTAAATTGTGGAAAAAATAAAATTCTTATGGTGCATATTTCTCATGGTTATGGCTTTCCGTCAATATCTTGTTTTTCTGAACCACTTGCCGGCGCGTATTTGGAAGCATATTGCGGCGGCATATTACACATCAAAGGAAGCGTTAATCTTAAAAGTTCTTACCGCCCGCATATCCAGAATATCGGTAACGCCGGTTTTTTCTTTTACCTCTTTCAAAAACGCTTTCAACTCTTTAGTGGTCGCAGCACTGACGGTAAACCAGATGTTATATTCATGATTGCGCTGGTAATTATGCGTGACATTTTTATTGGCGTTTACGGTCTTAACGAAGTTGTCTATTTTTTCTTCCGGTACGCGCGCGGCGCAAAGGGTGCTGACGCGACCCAGTTTTGCTCCATCAAATACAGCGCCGATCCGGCGGATGATTCCCTCTTCTTTCATTTTCTGAACACGACGGATGGTTTCATCTTCGCTGATACCGCACCGCTCGCCGACAATTAAAAAAGGCTGTTCCTCCAGCGGAAATTCCTTCTGCAAAATATTAAGAATTTTTTTGTCTATTTCGTCCATGTTTAAGTATATCTTTCACTTCTTTCAGACTGTTCAAAAATGCTCAGATGCAAGGCGCGCGATTCCTGAGGAATGAGACGTATTTTTGCACGTGTGACCTTCAGGTTATACGTCGCAATGACGAAAGACGAAGCGCAACGCCGCAGACTATAGTGCCCTTTAGGGTATGGGCGCATTGTAAAGCTTTCAGCTTTTTCCGGCAAGGAAGTTGTCCATTCATAATTGCGCCTCCTTACAGGAATGCGCCCCCGGTCAACAGTCTGTCTTAGGTTGATACAAGCACAACGGTTCTTCTGCTAAATAATCTCCCGTCTTTTCGTACGCGCGCGCCCGGCAGCCGCCGCACACTTTGATAAACTCACAGCGGCCACATTTGCCGCCATATTTACTCAAATCTCGCAAATTTCGAAACACTTCCGATTTTTCCCATATAGCGGCAAAGCTTTTTTTCTTAACGTTGCCGCAATTCAGTTCCAGATAACCGCACGGCTGAACCTGGCCGACATGGGAAATAAAGCAAAAAGAAATGCCGCCCAAACAACCCCTTGTGAATTCGTGAAAGTGTCCTCCCGCTTTTTTCTTAGGCTCCGCGCCCTTGTTCTTGTTCTGATGCATGATACGGAAGTAATGAGGCGCGCAGGTGGCTTTGAGCTGAATTTCACAACTCAAGTTCTCCTGATGAAACCACATGAGTGTCTCTTCGTAATCAGCGGCAGTAATGGCCTGCCCCGCAAGTTCTTTTCCACGGCCTGTGGGCACCAGCAAAAAAATATGATGCGCCGCCGCGCCAATGTTTTTGGCTAATTCCAGAATATCTTTAATTTGATTGAGATTGGCTGTTGTGATCGTGGTGTTGATTTGAAATTCCATTCCAGCATCTTTGAGCGCGGCTATTCCGGCCATCGCCTTGTCAAACGCGCCTTTCTCCTGACGAAACGCGTCGTGGCTGTGTGCGTCCTTGCCGTCTATGCTGATGCTGACTCTTTTAATTCCGCTTTCAATCATTTTCCTGGCGACAGCCGGATTAACTAAAGTGCCGTTTGTCGCCATGACCATGCGTAAGCCCTTGTTTGTTCCGTAACTCGCAATTTCAAAGATATCTGGCCGCAGAAGCGGCTCGCCGCCGGTAAGAATAATTACGGGCGAGGACAAGGCGGCAATTTCATCAACAAGCTGAAAGCATTTCTTGGTGGAAAGCTCACCTGCATAAGGCCCACAACTGGCCGCAGCCCGGCAATGCACGCAGTTTAAATTGCAGCTGCGCGTCACTTCCCACGCTATCATGCGGACTTTATCTGCCTTATCATTGCCCCTCTCTCTTGTGACCTTTAGGTTATGAGGGCCGGATGTTCCATTCAGAGTAGAGGAGCTAAGCTTTTCTTCCCCCCTCCCTTGAGGGGAGGGGCTGGGGGAGGGTGAAATTTTTTCCATGATAGATACCAAAACCCCTTCTATATTCTGTAGAACATCATTATTCCAAAATCTTAAAACTTTGAAGCCTTGACTAATCAACCATCTATCGCGTTCCTGATCTCTGTTTTTATCTTCTGCGTGCTGACTGCCATCTAATTCTATGACAAGTTTCTTATCAAGTGAGATAAAACCAACTATGTAATTGCCAATTTGCTGCTGTCTGCGAAATTTCGTATGAGCCAATTGTTTTGATTTTAAGTGTTTCCATAATAACTTTTCTGCATCTGTCTGGTTGATCCGTAAATTCTTGGCTAATTGAGTTAAGTTAGATTTGCTACTCTTCAATTCACCCTCTCCCTAACCCTCTCCCCTCAAGGGCGAGGGAAGAAATTCATCATATCTTGATGGAGATATCAACATCCTTGCCATTCATAATTTATTTCCCCGTCCCTGGTGGGCGGGGATTAAGGGGAGGGGGAATAAAAATCCTCCATCTACTTCTTCAGCAATTTTGCCACCTGCGGAGCGAAATAAGTAATGATGATATCAGCGCCCGCGCGTTTGATGGCCGTCAGCGATTCGATCATGGCTTTTTCTTCATCAAGCCAGCCCAGCTGCGCGGCAGCCTTGATCATTGAATATTCGCCGCTGACATTGTACGCCGCTACAGGTAAATCAAATTCCTGTTTGGCGCGGCAAATAATATCCAGATAAGCCAGCGCCGGTTTCACCATGATGATATCCGCGCCTTCGCTCACATCCAGCGACATTTCTCTTATCGCTTCATCGGCATTGGCCGGATCCATCTGATAAGCTTTTCTGTCGCCGAATTGCGGCGCGCTTTCTGCCGCCTCACGGAAAGGCCCGTAAAACGATGACGCGTATTTTGCCGAGTAAGCCATGATAGGCACATCCTCAAACGCATTTTCATCGAGCGCTTCGCGGATAGCCGCCACCTGCCCGTCCATCATTGCTGAAGGCGCCACCATATCGGCGCCGGCACGCGCGTGCGAAAGAGCGGTTTCCGCGAGCACTTCCAGTGTCTCGTCATTCTGCACACTATCTTTTTCCAGCATGCCGCAGTGGCCGTGGCTGGTGTATTCACACAGGCAGACATCCGTAATCACGAGAATGTCGGGCACTTCGTTTTTAATTCGCTTTACGGCCTGCTGGACAATGCCGTCTTTGGCAAACGCACCTGTAGCCATCTCATCTTTTTTCGCCGGAATGCCGAAAAGCAGAACAGCGGGGATACCCAGTTCGTGTGCCTTTTGCGCCTCTTTGGCGATATAATCCACCGACAGCTGGAATTGGCCGGGCATGGAAGTAATCGGCTTTTTAACGCTCTTGCCGGTCACAGCAAATAGCGGATAGACGAGATCGTCAACGCTTAGCTTTGTCTCGCGTATCAAACGCCGGAAGTTTTCATTTTTTCTCAACCTGCGGGCACGATATTCCGGAAATTGCATTTTCTTTAGTCCTCCTTCTTGTGTATCTCTTCATCCGTCAGATAACAGGCGGGATCAGGGCCCCAGAGCTCACCTTCCGATTCCGCCCGGGCGCGGAAATTGCCGCCGCAGACATTGAGCCACAAACATCCCGCACATCGCCCTTTGACGTGTCTCTTTTTATCTTTCATTTTCATCAAAAATTCATTTTTTTCATCCGTCCAGATTTCGCTGAAAGGCCTCTGCCGGACATTGCCCAACGATTGATTGCGCCAGAACTGATCGGGATAAACCTCGCCGTCCCAACTGACACAGCCGATGCCTAGGCCTGATGAATTGCCCTCATTCATTTCCAGAAGCTCCAGAATCTCTTTGGCGCGTTCGGGATTTTCTTTTTTCATTTTCAGATACAGATATGGGCCGTCGGCGTGATTATCCACCGTCAGAATTTCGGGAGAAAGGCCGTCGTTGAACATCTTTTTGGTCTGCGTGGCTATCAAATCAATCAATTTGCGAGTTTCTTCATGGGTCAAATCTTCCTCGCGCAGTTTGGAGCCGCGGCCGGTATAAACCAAATGATAAAAACACATTCTTTCGATCTTCTCTTTTCTTAAAAGATCGAACATATCCGGCACGTCAGCCACATTATATTTATTGACCGTAAAACGGATGCCGACCTTGATACCCGCATCGCGGCAGTTGCGGATTCCTTCGATAGCGGCGGCAAACGCGCCCTTCTTCCCACGAAATCGGTCGTGCGTTTTTTCCAAACCGTCAAGACTTACACCCACGTAGGAAAGGCCGATCTTCTGTAGTTTGGCCGCAATCTCTTTGGTGATGAGCGTGCCGTTGGTGGAAATGACCGCCCGCATCCCTTTATCCGTTGCGTACTGCGCCAGCTCCAGCAAATCTTTGCGGATCAGCGGCTCGCCTCCGGAAAAAAGAATCACCGGTGAACCGAACGCCGCCAGATCATCAATGAGCTTCTTGCCTTCTTCGGTGGTCAGTTCGTTGGGATAATCAATATCGGCGGAATTGGAATAGCAGTGAATGCATTTTAGATTACAGCGGCGCGTCATATTCCAGACGACGACCGGTTTTTTGTCCGCCGAAAACTGCAGGAGATGCGAAGGCAATTGCCCTGATTGCCGGTTGTAACGCAGGACGTCGGACGGCTCCACCGCTCCGCAATATAATTTGGAAATTCCTATCATTTACTTTTGCCTCGTTTCCTTGCCGCCGATTTTTTCCCGAAGAATTTTTTCAGGGCATCCACCAGTCCTTCCATTGTATATTCTTCCTGATGAATATCAACGGAAAATCCGGCCTTTTTGGCTGCCGCCGCGGTCACCGGTCCGATGCAGGCGATTTTAACTCCTTTGGGCAGTTTAAAACCGCTTCCCATTATTTTAATAAAGTTATGCACTGTTGATGAACTTGTAAAGGTAATTACGTCCACCTGATTTTCTTTGAATAATGTTTCCAGATCGTTTTTTTTCTTCCCCGAACTTACCGTAACGTAAGCGGTGACAACATTAACTTTAGCGCCAAGCTTTTTCAACCCTTCAGGAAGAACATCGCGCGCCTTGGCCGCTCTGGCGATAAGTATTTTCTTCCCTTTCAGATTCTTGCCGGAAAAAGATTTCAGGATTCCTTCGGAAATAAATTTCTTCGGAACAAGATCAACTTTGATTCCTTTGTTCTCCACCTGCTGTGCCGTTGCCGGACCGATACAGCAAATCTTGACACCTTTCAAATCGCGGATATCTTTTTTCTTTGCCAACAGCCGCTCAAAGAAAAATGCAACACCGTTGGCGCTGGTGAATATCAGCCACTCATATTCTTCCAATTTTTTTATAGCGGCATCAAGCTCACGCCAGCTCGGTGGAGGAACAATCTTAATGGTCGGGAAATTTATGGGATTGGCTCCTTCTTTGACAAGCAGTCGTGCCAGATCATCGGCCTGCTTTTCCGGCCGCGTGATTACCACGCCTTTGCCGAAAAGCGGTTTTTGGTCAAACCATTGCAGCGTATTACGCAAGTCAACCACCTCGCCGACAACCAGAATCGCCGGAGGTGCAAATTTGCTCTCCTTAGCCCGCATGACGATATTGGCTAGAGTGCCTTCAAGAATTTCCTGCCTGGGGGTTGTACCCCAGCGTATCAGCGCGGTGGGCGTCTTGGGCGAACGGCCGTTATCCTGCAATTCCCGCACAATCTTTTCGATATTTTTCACGCCCATGAGAAAAACAAGCGTTCCGATGCGGACCAGCGCTTTCCAGTCAATATCGCTTTTTTCTTTGGTCGGGTCTTCATGGCCGGTGACAAAAGCCACCGTCGAAGTCAAACCTCGATGCGTGAGCGGAATACCGGCATAAGCGGGAACGGCAATCGCGGAGGTGATACCGGGAACGATTTCAAATGATATTTTATTGGCGGCAAGTTTTTCCGCCTCTTCCCCGCCGCGGCCGAAAATAAAAGGATCGCCTCCCTTAAGACGCGCAACAATATTTCCGGCATTGGCTTCTTTTACCAGCAGGTCGTTAATCTGCCACTGCGACAGGGTATGAGCGCCTCCCTGCTTCCCTGCGTAAATAAAACGGGTGTCTGGTTTGGCGTATTTTAATAAATCCTTGCTCACCAGATAATCGTAAATAACAACATCAGCTTCTCGCAAGCAATCAATGCCCTTAAGCGTAATCAGCCCCGCATCTCCCGGCCCCGCACCAATGATATAAACTTTTCCCTTTTTACTTTTTTTCATAGATGACCGTTCCGATTATCAACCTGCCCTCATTTTAATGAAATTCATGATGGGACTAATAATTATCCATATTACTGCCATTAAAGTTATATATATTAACAGACTCAATACAAAAGGAATCCATTCGATTTTTTCATATTGCTTTCTCATGCTTAGACCTTTTTTAGCGTTAAGGTAGAAAGCTTTTTTCCAGGTCTCTTTCGAAGTTATTTCTTTTAAAAAACGGTTCATAATATCCTCAACGAAGCTTTATACCATTTCTAAATCAAAGATGATATTGAGGCGGCTAGGTGGAGGCGACGAGGCGTATTATACATACGTTGAGGAAGCCGACAACGACGCCAACAAAAATAGCGCTTTGATTTAGAATTGGTATCACATTAAATCCAAAAGTCTCCTGCCACCTTTGTCCAAAATTATTTCCGCAAGTTTTTTGCCCATCTCTTCGGCGTCTTTTATGGTGCCGCTTATTTTTTCGCGAATTACGGTGGTGCCGTTAGGCGCGGCAAGCATTCCTTCCAACACAAGCATCTGACCGTCGAGTTTGCCCAGCGCCGCAATCGGCAGGCGGCATCCGCCACCAAGAGCCCTGAGATATGAACGCTCGGCGGCCACTTCCGCCGCGGTTGTCGCGTCATTCAGTCCGGAACAGGCCTTGGCCAGCTCAACATCACTCTTTCGAATCTGCAAACCCAGCGCGCCCTGACCAACCGCAGGAAGCATTGTTTCCACCGGCAGAAACTGTGTAATCCTTTCGGCCAATCCCATACGCTTCATCCCCGCTGCCGCCAGAATCACACCGGTGAGATTTTCTGCCTCTATTTTTTTTAACCGCGTGTCAATATTGCCGCGCAGAGGTACTATATTTACATCCGGCATCATGGCTTTAATCTGCGCGCCGCGTCGCTGCGAGCCGGTGCCGATTTTTGCGCCTTTGGGCATGAATTCCATCTTGATGTTATTTCGCGAAACCAGCACATCGCGCACATCCTCGCGCGGCAGAATGGCCGCGAACATCAGGCCTTCCGGGATATCTCCCGGAACATCCTTCATGCTGTGCACCGCAAGATCAATCTTATTAGAGAGTAGGGCTTCTTCAAGTTCCTTCACAAAAACACCTTGTCCGCCGATTTTTAAGAGTGACACGTCCTGCATGATATCGCCGCTTGTTTTGATAATACAAATCTCAATATTAATATCTGGTATTACTTTTTTTAATTTCTCAGCCACAAAATTGGTCTGCGTCAATGCCAGTTTGCTGCCGCGTGTTCCTATTTTCAAATTCATACAAAACTCGATTTATTTATTCCTATATAAATTTAAAGGCCGCACACTTGGCGGTTCGGCCCTACTTGTCTAATTGACTGCCTATAACCAATCTCAGCATTTCCTTTACGTTTTGTTTCCAGATTGACGAACTTCGGCATATTTACGCCAAGCTTTATAAATAGATTCGTTGTGCGCTTTTCAAACTGCGCTGGAAGTTTTTCTTCACCCCATGCACCATTATGAAAGACATATTTGGTATAAATCTCACAGCCAACATTAATGGCAACTATAGAAAATATAATTGGCCGTCCTGATTCTATGTCTAGGATTAAAGGTATTTCCGGATATGTCCTTGGTGACTTTTTTGTCGATCTCCACTCGATTATTTTTCCTGAGCCATCCGGATTGGCGAAACGAATGCGATATTCTTTCGGTTTGGAAAGGGTTGGATTCATAGCCAATTCACCACCCCCTCCTTCTCTGATTATTCTCCGTTTAACAACAATGACTCGGCCGTCACTTAGCTTCACCTCTTCCTTCCAACTTGCCGATGCTAAAAACCCACAGGCAGTAATGCTGGTCAATAGCATAGCAATAAAGATAAAAAGGGTAATCATTCCATTAATGGTTTTCTTTGTTTTCATCATAGCTTTCACCTTGATAATATTGCCAAAATATCACTTTGAGCGTCTATTCACCATTCACCATTCACTTTTCACTGTCTACACGTCAATCCAACCTAAAAAGTCTCCGCACGGCCGCCACGATATCCCGGGAACTGATATCGGAGCTTTCTTCCTTCAAAACGGTCACCGGAGAATGCAACACTTTGTTCACGATGGAATTAACCAGATTGTCTATTTTTTCCTGATCATCCCTATGCAGATTTTGCATCCAGCCAGAGGCTTTCTCCATCTCGGCCTGAATAATTTCCGCAGCCTTATTGCGCAAAGATACTATCGTCGGCACGGATTCGAGTTCTTTCTGCCAGTTGACATACCGGGCCACTTCCTCATCTACTATCATTTCGGCCTTGATCGCTTCCTTCTTTCGGACGTTCATGTTTTCATCAACAATGTCCTGAAGGTTATCAATATTATAAAGATAAATATTCTCCAGCGCGCTTGCCATAGGATCGATATCGCGTGGAACGGCAATGTCAATCAGAAACAGCAGACGGTTTTTACGCTGATGATGAATTCTTTTAAGCATATCGGCGGTAACGATAAAATCGGATGCTCCGGTGGAGCTGATGACGATATCGGCTTCAATCAGTTTTTTATCCAGTGCGTCGAGCGATGCCGCTTCGCCATGAAATTTTTCCGCCAGCAGTTCGGCCTGCGCCAGAGACCTGTTGGCGACGATCAACGACTGGGCCCCTCTTTCGATCAGTTGCTGGCCTGTTAGTTCGGCCATCTCTCCGGCCCCGATCAATAAGATTGTCTTGCCGTCAAGCGACCCGAAGATTTTCTTGGCCAGTTCCACCGCCGCATGACTGACCGAAACAGGATTGACGGCGATGGCCGTCTCCGAGCGGACGCGTTTGGCCGCGCGGAAAGAACAATGCATCAAACGATTCAAAACAACGCCGGTCGCGTATTTCCCCAGTGCCTCGCGATAGGCGTCCTTGACCTGCCCGAGAATTTGCGCCTCGCCCATGACCATCGAATCAAGGCTCGATGCCACGCGGAAAATATGACGCACCGCTTCCTCGCCACGATATTCGTAAAAACATCCTGCCGCTTCGGCTGGAGTCAAGCCGCCGCTCATAGCCAGAAAATCTCTGAGTTCTTTTAGCGCTCTTTCACTTTCCTCGACGCTGGCGACAATCTCCACGCGGTTGCAGGTGGAAAGATACAGCACTTCCTCAATGCCGTTCAAGGAAAGAAGGACGGGTAGCAAATCCTTTTTCTCCTGACAGCCGGCAAATATTTTTTCCCGGACAGCGATGGACGCTGTTTTATGATTTAAACCAGTTAATACAATCATATTTTAAATAAAGTTATGCAAAGTTGAAAAACAAATTCTCACGCTTGCATAGGATAACAAAAGAAGAATAAAAGCGGCGCCGGAAAATACGGCCATCCGGTAACCCTTCCAGCTTATGGCCAGACGCTGATGCAGAAGGAATCCGTAAATAATCCAGCCGGCAAACGTCCAGATAATTTTAGGATCAGTCA
>JAPLJP010000033.1 GCA_026388535.1 Deltaproteobacteria bacterium
AGGCGGAAAAGTTGCTTTAGATGAAAAAAAGCCGTGCGGCCATGGAAAAGGACGCAGGGCTGAAAGAGAAACTTAATAATTTATTTAAAGGAGAAAATTATGAAAATCGCATTACCATCACGCATGAACCAGATTGACGAACACTTCGGACATTGTGAGCACTTTACGGTATTCACTATTGACGGCCAGAAAAAAATAACAGCAGAAGAAAAGATTGCTTCGCCTGCTGGTTGCGGCTGTAAATCGAATGTCGCCCAAACACTTGCTGAACAAGGCGTCATACTTATGCTGGCCGGCAATATGGGACAGGGAGCCGTTAATGTTTTGAACAGCCATGGCATTGATGTTTTGCGCGGATGTTCAGGCGATGTGAAAGCCGTTGCTGAAAACTGGCTTTCAGGCAACCTGGAAGATTCGGGAATTGCCTGCGCTCAGCATGAGCATGAATGCCATAACGACTAAAAAAACGAACCAATAACGCAGTAACAAAAGGAACATAAATTATGCCCACGTATGAATATGAATGCAGTAGCTGCGGCCTGCACTTCGAAAGACAACAAACAATGACCGATGCGCACATCAAGGAATGTCCCGCGTGCGGAGAAGAAGTCCGAAGGCTGGTAAGCGGGGGAAGTGGTTTTATTATGAAAACAGCCGGTGTCAGCCAACGCGATCAGATGAAGAGTTGTTCTCTCGAAGAAACTGGAAAAACCTGTTGCGGGGCAGACAGAAAGTGTGGAGAATCGCATTGCGGAGATTGAATGGTTGAGCGGCGTCTCTCGCTGCCTGGTCTATAAAAATCAAAGGAGAATCGACGCTATGGTGAAAACGACATTAAAGGCTGTGGACAAGGTCGAGATTCTGACCTTGCAGGACAACTATATTGAAGTAACCGCCATGGACTGGAGCGCAGTCATTTCCCGAGCAGTACCCTTGAAAGACGGAGAAATTTGTGTTTCCATTTTGGCGGAACATGGTTTTTCTGCACTTGTCAAAACTACAGCGTTAAGTGAGACTCATACGCTGCTGTTTGACTTTGGATTCTCTGAAAACGGAGCGGCTCAAAACGCGGCAAATCTGGGTGTCGATATGACTGAAGTGGAAGCTGTGGCACTCTCACACGGACACAGTGATCACACGGGCGGAATGAAAAAGCTCACGGCCATGATTGGCAAACACGATATTCCTTTTATAGTTCACCCATCCATATTCAAATCTCCTCGTTACCTGAAATATGCGGAAGAAATAAAAGTTTATTTCCCAAAATTAACGCGGGAAATGGTCAAACAGGCGGGTCTCTCCGCGGTGGAAACCGAAAAACCCTATCTTTTCTTGAATGAAACTATCCTTTTTTTGGGCGAGATTCCACATTCCACTGATTTTGAAAAAGGCTTTCCCATCGCTCATTGCCAGAAGGACGGTAAGGAAGTTTGGGATGCCATCGAAGACGACACTTCCGTAGTGATGAATCTTAAAGACAAGGGATTAGTAATTCTTACCGGCTGTGCCCATTCTGGCATTGTCAACACGGTGCGTTACTCAATGGCAGTAACCGGCGTTAATAAGGTTCACGCGGTGATGGGAGGGTTTCATCTCGCCGGCCCATCTTTTGAACCGATTATTGATCGCACTACACAGGAGCTTCAAAACATTCATCCGGATTATGTGATTCCAACTCACTGCACGGGCAGAAAAGCAGTCATGGCTATGGAAAAGCAAATGCCGGATCAATTTATTATGAATATGTCGGGTACGAAACTTACATTCGTTTAACAAACAACTATAAGCACGTCGCATCCCGCAGGGAAGCACATAGCAAATCAGACGTATGCCTTACCGGCAATTACCGCGTGCAAGGTGGTAATTACAAACTAATTGGTATCAATATTCGTGATTGACACACAAGACTGTTCTTCTTATACTCCCTCCAGTCACAAGCGAAGTCTTATCAAAATTACACAATTAATTATGACAAGAGGTAAATCATGAAAAAATTCTTGATTGGCTTCGTACTAGTCGCGTTGGTTGTTGAAGCGTTGCTTATTGCTTTAGTTTATATTTTGTTGACACAGGCGACAAAAGGCGCGCGCATCGCGGAATATCAAAACCCGAAAAAAGCGTTACTTGTGATAGACATCCAGGAAGACACAACAGGCACAACGGCTCTGCACTTATCACCTTACAAAGGCCATGCAGAATATATCTCCAGGTTGAACAGGGTAATAGAAGATGCGAGCAGTAAAAACATTCTTATAGTACATGTCCAACAGGAGTTCGACGGCCTGTGGGGCAAAATCTTGTCCTGGGCGGTTTTTTGCGGTTCGGATATTAAAGGGAGCCCCGGAACCGAGGTCGATAAAAGAGTACTAATGCTTTTCAATCATAAATTCAGCAAACCACAAGGGGATTCATTTGCCAATCCGGAGCTTGATAAATTTTTGACCGGACAGCGGGTGAATGAGTTGTATCTTACCGGACTTGACCCGGAATTTTGTATTTATGCCACGGCGAGGGGAGCATTGAATCGCGGATACAAGGTGAACGTCGTCACCGACTCTGTTCTTTCATGGAGAGACAGTATTTGCGTATGGACAAAAAACGATAACAAAGGAATTTTTGAAAAATACCGCAAAGACGGAATAAAACTGATATCGGGAAAAGAATTGTAAAAGCGGCACACAACGATTAATTTGGGAGAATGAAACATGGATATGTTAAAGGGGAAAAAAGTATTTATCACGGGAGCCGCGAGCGGAATAGGCCGTTCTACCGCGATAGCAATGGGAAAGATGGGATGCAGATTGTTTTTAACTGATATCGACGAAAACGGTCTGAAAAAAACAGACGATGTGATTTCCAACGCGGGCGGCGAAATATGTCTTGCGCGCGCCTTTAATGTTGCCGACTATCAGGCGATGACGGCTTTTGCCAGGGAAGTGCATACAGGGTATGGCGCGCTGGACATTCTGATAAATGTGGCTGGAGTCGCTCTTTTTTCCCAGGTGGAGGACATGAAGCATAGCGATTGGGAAAAGGTGATTAATGTAAACCTCTGGGGTGTAGTTCACGGCATCGAGTGTTTTGTGCCGGAGATGATCCGCGCAGGCCGTGGCGGACATATAGTTTCCGTATCATCCACAGCGGGTATAATTGGTCTGCCCTGGCATACCGTATATGCCGGCACCAAGCATGCCCTTGTGGGAATCTCCGAAGTCCTGCGTTATGATTTGAAGAAACACAATATCGGGGTCAGCGTGATATGCCCCGGAGCTGTTAATACAGGACTGGTGCAGAGCGTGGAGATTCATGCCCACTCGGGATCAACGGACAAATTTCGCCGCCTTTTTTCCAAGTATGCCCTTTCTCCGGAAAAGGTGGCGGACATAATTATAAATGCCATTCGCACGCGCAAATTCCTGGTGATAACCTCGTTCGACATCAAATTTCTCTACTTTCTTAAACGGCATTTCTTCCCGCTATACCATCTTATCATGCTGGCAATTACCCGCTTCATGGACAAAGCGCTCAAGCGGGATGTTTGAAAACCAAAAGGATAACACGCTGTGACAGACAAAAATAAAAAATCAGGAATCAAAAATTGGCCGCAAGACGACCGGCCCAGAGAGAAGCTTCTCAAAAAAGGTGCGGGAACGCTCAGCAATTCGGAACTTTTGGCAATTCTTTTGCGCACAGGCGTTAAAGGAAACAGCGCCATTGATCTGGCGCGCCGGATAATTGACAAGTTCGGCACTTTTCGCAACATGAACCATACCGATATGCGCGAGTGGAAAGAATTCAAAGGCCTGGGCCCGGCCAAAATTGCGCAAATTCAAGCCGCGTTGGAAATCGGGCGGCGTTTCCGTGAAGTCGAAGTCCTTCCCCCAAAGCAAAAGATTGCTTCTGCTCCGGAGGTTGTTAATATCATCATGCCCCAAATGCGCGACCTCAAGACGGAAGTATTTAAAGTTGTCTATCTCAACAGCAACAATCGAATCATCGAAATTGCCGATGCCGCCACAGGCACGGTCAATCATGCCATGCCGATTGTGCGGGAAATCATCCATGCGGCCCTGCAAAAATTCGCGGCGGCGATTATCTGCGTTCACAATCACCCCAGCGCTAACATCGCGCCCAGCCCGGAAGATAAAAAATTCACACAGGAATTAACTGCTGCCGGAAAACTCATGGACATCAAAGTTCTGGATCACATCATCATCGGCGATGGCAACTACTTTAGCTTTGCGGATTCGTTCAGTTAGAGA
This sequence comes from Deltaproteobacteria bacterium, assembly GCA_026388535.1. Classification (GTDB taxonomy): domain Bacteria; phylum Desulfobacterota; class Syntrophia; order Syntrophales; family Smithellaceae; genus Smithella. The sequence continues at coordinate 4,263 of JAPLJP010000033.1, forward strand.
TAAACTATTTATTAAAAGACTGGTGAACTACCAGAAAGATCAAGCTGTGAAATATTTGCACAAGTTGTAGCGGACGGAAGAGACCCCATTTGTCATTCCGGTCGCAGATGACCCTGCGTGACCCCATGGTGCCCCTATAGTGACCTTTAGGTTATTTAGGGTATTCAGGTTATTCAGGTTACGGAGGCCGGGATCCAGTCCCGTTTTTCTTCCCTCCCTTGAGGGGAG
>JAPLJP010000061.1 GCA_026388535.1 Deltaproteobacteria bacterium
CAGGGCTGCATTGTTTTTCCCGTCGTTTGAATAAACTTCTGCATACTCAAAACGCTGTAAGCCGGACGCTTGGCTGGGTTTTTAAGTTTATTGGATTTAATTGGTGTCACCGCAATATCATCCAACCCTGATTCCTGCAAAATCTTTACCGCGAACTGATACCAACTGCAACTGCCTCTATTGGTTACATTAAAAATCCCCTGAGCATTTTTATCAATAAGAAGTGCAACCGCCGATGCCAAATCTTTTGTGTAGGTTGGCGAACCGACTTGATCGTCAACAACTGTTAGTATTTTTGTCGTCTTTGCTTTATCCAAAATCGTCTGCACAAAGTTTTTCCCCTTAACCCCGTATAACCAGGACGTGCGAATCAGAACATAATTATCCGAAAGTGATTGCAGATATCGTTCGCCAGCCAACTTTGATTCTCCATAAGCGTTAATCGGATTGCATTTATCATCTTCTTTGTAGGGTCGTTTGGCCTTACCGTTAAAAACATAATCCGTACTGAAATGGATGATGCGGATATTTTTATTGCGGCAGGCCTCGGCAATATTTCTCACCGCTTCCGCGTTAACAGCAAAGCACTCGTTTTTTGCAGTTTCACAACCGTCAACATTAGTATACGCAGCGGCATTGATAACGATATCCGGGGCTATCTCTTTTATCGCTTTTTTACACTCGCTTGTCGAAACAATATCAATTTCTTCTTTATCCAGACCGATAACTTCATGTTCCGCGGAAAGTTTTAAAAGAAGGTCGCTCCCCATCATTCCTTTATGACCCAACAATAATATTTTCATTTTTAGTATTTAACCTCCTTTAAAAACAGGCCGCAGGCCGGCGCTGTTACTCCCGCAATATTTCTGTTTCTAGATTCAATAATTACCTTCATTTCCTCAGGTTTTCGTTTACCACGGCCAACTTCAACTAAAGTACCAATAATGTTTCGAACCATGTATTTTAAGAAACCGTGAGATTCTACTTTTATTTCGATCAGCCGATCATCAGAAGTCTTTATTTCAATATATGTAATCGTACGTACACGATCTTTAACTTTAGTTCCGGTGGCGCAAAAACAGGAAAAATCATGCGTGCCGATTAAAAATTGAGCCGCTTTTTTCATCAGCTCCAAATCGAGAGGAAAACGAATATGCCAGAAATAGTTTCTTCCCAGTACCGGACGTAAACGCTGATTGCATATTTTATAGACATAAACTTTGCTTTTAACATCATGCTGGGCGTGAAATTCATCAGCGACTTCTTCCATCTCCTTAATTACAATATCCGGCGGCAATACGCTGTTCATTCCCATGAATATTTTGTTGACCGGCAATTTTGTCGAACATTTAAAACTTCCCACTTGATTTAAGGCATGTACCCCGGCATCCGTCCTGCCGGAACCGATAACGGCTACTTTCTGCCCCGTAATGAGTTTAATCGCTTCTTCAAGCAGTTGTTGAATTGATGTGCCGTTTTCCTGCCTTTGCCAACCGCAATAAGCAGTGCCATCATATTCCACGATCATTTTAAAATTGCGCATATTTATTCCTGAAACTTTTTTCTCTTGAGAATTTATTCGGTTTATTAAAAAAAATAAAGAAGAAGTTTTATATTCTCCTTTTTCCACAAATAATTTCATCGATATTTTTTATCATTTCTTCTTGCCAGTTTTTGTTAAAAAAGCTAGTATTGCCCCGAATTTAAAATATTTCCATTTAACATTGAGCACTTAGTAATTATCGCTGTCAAATTCACTTTGGTTTAATTCAATAAGATGGAGAAAATTTATGAGTGACGATTTACAAAAAAATACAACGCAGGGAAAAATTAACGACTTTGAGAAAAAAAGCCAGAGCCTAAAATTAATGGGTGGGGAAAAACAGATCAAGAAACAACATGACTCCAATAAACTTACCGCCCGCGAACGTCTGGATTTATTATTTGATGAAAGCACTTTTCAGGAAGTTCAGCTTTTTGTTCAGCATCGCTCCACTCTTTTCGGTCTGGATAAAAAAGAAATCCCGTCCGACGGCGTTATTACAGGCTTCGGTAAAGTAAACGGGCGCGTTGTTTTCGCGGCGGCTCAGGATTTCAGCAGTTCCGGCGGTAGTCTGGGTGAAATGCACGCGAAGAAAATATGGAAAGTGATGGACATGGCTATCGCCGCCCAAAAGCCTTTTGTGGCGTTGAACGATTCCGGCGGGGCACGTATTCAGGAAGGCGTCCCTTCGCTTGAAGGCTATGGCGGAATTTTCTACCGCAATACTATTGCTTCCGGTTATATTCCGCAGATAACGGCCATCATGGGACCGACAGCCGGCGGCGCTGTTTACTCCCCTGCCCTTGCTGATTGGGTCTTTATGGTTAAAGGCAGCAGTTATATGTACATCACCGGGCCTGAAGTCATCAAAGCGGTAATCGGTGAAGAAATTACACATGATGAATTAGGCGGAGCTCTTGCTCACGCTACGAAAAGCGGCGTCTGCCACTTTGTCACGGAAAACGATACCGACTGCATCGACAAAATAAAAACCCTGCTCTCTTATGTGCCGGATAGCT
>JAPLJP010000046.1 GCA_026388535.1 Deltaproteobacteria bacterium
ATTTCTTATGATCAACAACATTGCGGCCATCGAAAAGAAACGCCGGCTTGACCATTGAGTTGTATATTTTTTTGAAATCAAGTCTCCGGTACAAATCCCAATCGGTAAGGATGACTAAGGCGTGACATCCGGAGGCTGCACGGTAAGGATCTTCAATATACTTTATACTTCCTTTGATTCCGGCAAGATCAATGGCCGCGTTTTTCAGCGCCCGGGGATCGGAAATAATTATTTCGGCGTGTTCCGCGAGGAGTTTTTTCGAAACAAAAATTGCCGGACTTTCTCTGGTGTCTCCGGTATCGGCCTTAAAAGCGAAACCAAGAATACAGATTTTTTTCCCCGCCAATGTGCCGAACATACTGTTGAGTATATTAGCGATAAAACGTTCTTGTTGGTATTCATTGATCTTAACAATGCTTTCCCAATAAGAAGCAATTTCCTTCAAACCATAGTAACTGCAAAGATAAACAAGATTTAAAATATCCTTTTTGAAGCATGATCCGCCGAAGCCAATGCCGGCCTTAAGGAACTTGTCACCAATCCTGCTGTCCATTCCCACCGCCCTGGCTACTTCGGAAATATCGGCATCGGTTTTTTCACACAGGGCCGATATAGAATTAATTGACGATACCCGCTGAGCAAGAAAAGCGTTAGCAACCAATTTGGATAATTCACTGCTCCAGATATTGGAAGTGATTATTTTTTTTGATGGAACCCACCGCGCGTAGATTTCAATTAATTGAGCACGGGCTTTCAATCCGTTTTTCGTTTCATGAGAGCCGATGAGAACACGGTCGGGATTTTCCAGATCGCTGATGGCCGTTCCCTCCGCCATGAATTCCGGATTGGAAATAACATCGAATTTAATCCTGCCTTTCGCTGAAGAAAGAATTTTCTCCATGGCCAGAGCGGTTTTTACAGGCAAAGTGCTTTTTTCGATTACGATTTTTGATGACCGTGAATACTTTAAAATTTGCCGCGCGGTCTTTTCCCAGTACTGTAAATCGGCGGCCATATCGGCGCCGGCGCCGTAAGTTTTGGTAGGCGTGTTTACGCTGACAAAAATTATGTCATTTTCTTTTATCTGGTTTTCGATATCCTTGGCAAAGAATAAATTCTTGCCGCGAGTTTTTTTTACAATTTTATCAAGTCCCGGTTCGTAAAAAGGAAGCTCCGCAGAATTCCAGGCGTCAATGCGATCGGGATTGGTATCCACAACTGTGATTCGGTAACCGGGACACTTGTAAGCAATCATTGCCATGGAAGGTCCACCGACATAACCCGCTCCAATACAAAGAATCTTTTTCTTGAATTTCATTTTGCTTTGTATCGCCTCCGCTAATTATGATATTTTTAGTGTTTCACGGAAATATCTGATCGTACTTATTAAGCCTTTTTCCAAATCTATTTTGGGGCTCCAGCCAATCTTCTGTTTGGCAAGAGTTATATCCGGCTTGCGTTGAGCAGGGTCATCCGCCGGTAAAGGCTGAAATTCGATCTTGGAGTTGCTTTTTATTAATTTAATAATTATTTGCGCCAATTGCAGAATGGTAAATTCTCCGGGATTGCCGATATTGACCGGGCCGTAAAAATCATCAGTAGAGTTCATCATCCGGATCAATCCTTCAATTATATCATCGACGTAACAAAACGATCTGGTATGAGAGCCGTCTCCGTAAACAGTAATCTTGTCTCCTTTGAGGGCTTGAATTATGAAATTGCTCACCACACGGCCGTCATTGACGGCCATGCGCGGCCCGTAGGTATTAAATATTCTAACTATTTTTGTGTTGACGGAATTCTGCCGCCGGTAATCCATCATCAGACATTCAGCGGCTCTTTTTCCTTCGTCATAACAACTACGGAGTCCCACCGGATTGACTTTTCCCCAGTAGGATTCATTTTGCGGATGCACTTCGGGATCGCCGTAAACTTCAGATGTGGAAGCCTGAAGAACCTTGGCCTTTGTCCTTTTCGCTATACCTAAAATGTTTATCACGCCAATCACATTCGTTTTTATGGTTTTAATCGGATTAAACTGGTAATGCACCGGTGAAGCAGGACATGCAAGATTGTATATTTCATCAACTTCGAGATAAATGGGATTAATAATGTCGTGACGAATCAATTCAAAATGAGGAACACTCAAAAGATGGGCAATATTTTCCTTATTGCCGGTGAAAAAATTATCCAGACAAATGATGGCATTCCCTTCGCTAAGCAATCGTTCACAAAGATGTGACCCAAGAAATCCGGCGCCACCGGTAATTAATATACGTTTCATAATTTTTAATTCGTCATTCATGGATGTATTTTTTTAAATTTTTGATATTAAACCCGAAACCCCATTGAGATGTCAACTATTAATATATATATATTTCTTGAACTGTTTCATGCACTATGATAACTAAATTCAATCACTAAATGATCCGAGGGAGATAAGTATGGATTCAGATTCCATGGTAACAAAAGATCAAGGCAATCATAATTTTAAGGATGTATATGATAATTTAAACAACGGAAATAATCAGGAAGTAATTGTGGTTGACGGTCGTGGCTATGAAGGTAATGGAAAAAATAAAAAAGAAATATATACTCTTGTGGATGTAATTGAAGATGCTCAAACGGCAAACAATCTCAATGAAGAAATTATAAAAAGGGCGGCAGAAATCGTCGAAAAGATTGCCCGGGAAATGGTTCCGGAAATTGCCGAAAGAGTCATTAAAGAAGAAATTGAAAAACTGAAGATAATGAGCGGCGCTGATTAAAAAGATGAATAATTAGCATGGGCAGGTATCTTTTTTTATCATTTTTTATTTTGTTGTTATTCTTTTCAATTTCCGTTTATGCGCAGGATAAATCCGGTCTTTTAAATATTGATGTCGAAGGACAAGCTGTTATATATCAAAACAATGTCGTTCTTGCCCGCAAAGAAGCGGTTCAAAACGCACTGGAAAACGCGGTGCTCAAGGCAGTATCCATAATTTTGTCTATTCCGGTTAAAGACGAAAAAATTCAGCCGGTAAAAAATGTTATTGCTGGTGGACCTAATAAGTATATAAGTATTTATAAAATTTTGACGGAAAAGAAAGAAAAACAAACCTATATAGTAAACGTCAATGCTGTCGTTATTTTAGCCGTCTTAAAAAATGATTTGCATAAAACGGGACTGGTTCAGCCGTCATTAACGGAAAAAGACAGCCTGACAGGAACTTATAATAAAAGGCGTGGATGTGTTGGACATTATACAGAACGATAAAAATAATATAGAAATTAATTGCATTCAAAAAGAGGAGAACTCGTGAGAATATACAGATTACAGTTATATTTACTGACTGTCATAATTTTAATTATCAGTGGATGTTCAACCAAGGTGCCGCTCTATCCAATAAAACCTGATAATGATAAGAATCAGGCAAAGGTTATTGCCGTTCTTCCTGTGGAAAATGGAGCTTTTGATGGCAAAACGTCCCAATTATTACGCTCCAGAATATTCGAAGAACTCTATTTTAAGGGTTATCCCAAACTGCCGCTTGATATAATAGACAAAAAACTTGAGTCTTTGCACTCTTCCAATGAAGAGAAAAACTCATCCATTGCTCCGCAGGCATTAAAAGACTTAGTGGGCGCGGACGCGGGAATGTACTGCAAGTTGACTGATGATAATAAGCCGAATAGATTCTTTTATGGGTCAGTAACCATAGCAATCAGTTGCGAATTGCGTAGTGCCTTAACTGGCGAGATTCTTTGGAATGCGCAAGATAAATCCACCAGCAGAAATTTTGATATAACTAGCAAAAGGCTGGAAGGAAAATACCATGAAGCCATGGAAAATGTGATTGAAGAAGTTGTTAATAAAGTATTGAAAACCCTGCCGGATGGTCCGAATTTACGTGGATAAGTAAAATTAGCAAGTATTGAGATGAATATACCAAATTTTATAACTTTTTTACGAATTATTCTTGTTCCTGTAATAGTAATATTCTTGATACAAGGGTTTTACGCCAAAGCGTTGATTATCTTTGTTATTGCCGGTTTAACTGACGCCTTGGATGGCGCCCTGGCGCGATTGTTAAATAAACAGACGGAATTGGGTTCCTTTCTTGATCCTTTGGCGGATAAAATACTTTTATCCACAAGCTTTATCTCTTTAGCCATTTTTGGTTTAATTCCCGGCTGGCTAACAGTAATTGTAATCAGCAGGGATTTTATTATTCTGCTTGGAATATTAATCCTGTCCATGATGTCGGTAACCTATGAAATAAAACCTGTATTTGTCAGCAAAGTTACAACGGCTCTGCAGATCGCGACTGTTTTTTTTGCCCTTCTTTTAAAAACAGTTACTTACGATATAATAAGCTACGATTGGATTATAACTCTTTCCTGGCTTACGGCATTATTTACTATTATTTCAGGCTTAATTTATATAATTAAAGGGATAAAATTACTTAATAGAAACGCATAAAAATAGGCTAATAAATAAGATATTTAGCTTGACACTGAAGCTTTTTATTGTTAGTCAACCAAAATTCACAAAGCCTTGAAAAAAGCTTGATTATTCGTAGGCAAGTAGCTCAGGGGGAGAGCGCCATCCTGACGCGGTGGATGTCCAGGGTTCAAATCCCTGCTTGCCTACCATTTTTGATATAAATGCTTGTCTTGATTGAGAATACTTTTGAGGGCATCAGCAAAACAGTGATGCCCTTTTAAAATTAATTTTAAGCGATTATTGTTATAAAAGGTTATGAATATTAAAATTATTTTTCCTGACAACAAAGAAATTTCTTTTGAGCTGGGTATTACTGCCGGTGAAGCCATCGGAACATGGAAAAAGGAATCGTTGGATTATACCATAGCCGTCAGAATCAATAAAAAACCTATGGATTTAAGCTGTCCGATAAAAGAAAATTCAACCCTTGATTTAATAGATATATCTTCCTCTGAAGGGTTACCTGTCTTGCGTCACAGCATTTCCCATGTAATGGCTCAGGCGGTTCAGGAAATTTTTCCAGGCACTAAAGTAAGCATTGGCCCTTCTATCGAAGACGGATTTTACTACGACTTTGAATATAAAGAACCTTTTACAATCGATGATTTTGCAAAAATAGAGAACCGCATGAAGGAAATTATAACTAGTAATTATCCTTTTATCCGCGAAGAACTTTCCCGCGCGGCCGCGGTGAAATTATTTACAGAAAGAGAAGAAAATTACAAGGTTGAATTAATCAATGATTTGCCTGCTGATGTTAGAGAAGTAAGTATTTATAAGCAGGGTGATTATATCGATTTATGCCGCGGACCGCATATACCTTCAACAGGCATGATTAAAGCTTTCAAGCTTTTGAGCGTTGCTGGAGCGTACTGGCGTGGCAACGAAAACAATAAAATGTTGCAGCGCATCTACGGCACCGGATTTGCCAATGAAAACGAACTAAATGATTATTTGAATTTACTGGAAGAGGCGAAGAAAAGAGACCATCGCCGACTGGGCAGGGAGCTTGATCTTTTTCAGATAAACGAAGAAGCCGGGCCGGGTTTGATTATTTTCCATCCCAAGGGCATGATGCTACGTTATCTGATTGAGGATTGGGAAAGAAAGGAACATTTGAAGCGCGGCTATGACATGGTCATGGGGCCTCAGATTCTCAAAGTTGATTTGTGGAAGAAATCCGGCCATTTTGATCACTACCGCGATAATATGTATTTTACTGAAGTGGATGAACAAGTTTACGGAATCAAACCGATGAACTGTTTGTCGCATATGTTGATATATAAATCAAAAATCAGAAGTTACCGCGATTTGCCCCTGCGCTATTTCGAATTGGGCACGGTTCATCGTCACGAAAAAACGGGCGTATTACATGGTTTGATGCGGGTAAGGCAATTTACACAGGATGACGCACATATACTATGCACGCCGGAGCAGTTAAATTCGGAAATTCGCGCTATTGCGGATTTTGTCAATTATGCTATGGGAATTTTCGGATTTGAATATGAAGTGGAGTTGAGCACCCGACCGGAAAAATCAATAGGTTCAGATGATGACTGGGAACTGGCCACATCAGCGCTGGAAAATGCTCTTAAGGATAATAAAATAAGTTATGAAGTTAATGCCGGCGATGGAGCATTCTACGGACCAAAAATTGATTTTAAATTAAAAGATGCGTTGAAAAGAAAATGGCAGTGCGCGACGATTCAATGCGATTTTACGTTGCCGGAAAGATTTGATTTAAGCTATATCGGCGCGGATGGAGAAAAACACCGGCCCGTAATGCTGCATCGCGTTATTTTAGGAGCTATTGAACGTTTTATGGGAGTGCTTATTGAACATTACGCCGGAGCCTTTCCCGTCTGGCTTTCGCCCACGCAGTGCGTTATATTGACAGTCACAGATAAACACATACCTTATGCCGAAACTGTTTATAATAAATTGATTGAATCAGGCATTCGTTGTGAAAAGTATTTTGAAAATGAAAAATTAGGATATAAGATTCGTCAGGCACAAATGCAGAAAATTCCCTATATGCTGGTAATCGGAGATAAAGAAGTCGAAGCGTTGTCAGTCGCTCCCCGCACGCGTGAGGGACAAAATATGGGATCGCTGCCTATTGATGAATTTATTGCATTATTTAGGGAAATATGTGAGAAAAAGCAATAGAGTTAATTATTTAACGCGTATTAGCTTCAGGAGGTGACATATAGTAAAAGATTTAAGGATCAACAAGGAAATAAAGTCTGCCACTGTTCGGGTAATCAGCGACGAGGGAGAGCAGTTGGGTATAATTACATTGGCTGAAGCCCTGGCCAAGGCGGAAGCAACCGGGTTGGATTTAGTGGAAGTATCGTCCTCTACCGAACCGCCTGTCTGCAAGATAATGGATTACGGTAAATACCGCTATAAGCAGAATAAAAAACTCCATGATGCTAAAAAGAGCCAGACTACTATTCAGGTTAAGGAAATTAAATTAAAGCCTAAAACGGAAGAACATGATGTGCAGGTTAAGCTTAACCACATTAAAAAATTTTTGAAGAATCACGATAAAGTGAAAGTATCCATGCTGTTCAGAGGAAGGGAAATTGCTTTTACTGATATCGGCCGTAAGCTCATGGAGAGAATTAAAAGTGATCTGGTCAATGACGGTGTTATTGATCAGGAGCCTAGGCTCGAAGGGCGGAATATGGTGATGATTTTTTCACCTAAAAAACAATAATAAAGAAAGAGGGGATCGCATGCCAAAACTAAAAACTCACAGGGGAGCGGCAAAACGTTTTTCGCTTACAGCCAAAGGCAAAGTAAAGCGAAGCAAGGCTTTTGCCAGTCACATCCTCACAAAAAAAACGACAAAGAGAAAAAGAGGTTTAAGAAAATCAGCGCTGGTTGATTCGGCAAACTATAAGGAGATAAAAAGACTCATTCCTTATCTGTAACCAGCACCAATGTTTATATCAGTAATTAATTAGGAGAAAAGAAAAATGTCCAGGATAAAAAGGAGCGTTAATGCTCGCAAGAAAAGAAGAAAAATATTAAAACTCGCGAAGGGTTTCTTTGGAGCCCGCAGCCGTCTGCTGAGAACGGCTACTGAAGCTGTAAACAAGGCGATGAAGTACGCTTTCCGTGACCGTCGCGCGAGAAAGAGAGAATTTCGCCGCTTATGGATAGCACGTATTAATGCCGCTGCAAGTATCAATAATATATCTTACAGCAGGTTAATTGACGGCATGAAAAAAACAGGAATTGAATTAGATCGTAAAATACTGGCAGAACTCGCTGTCAACGATCCTCAGGGGTTCGCTCAGGTTGTTGCAGTAGCTAAAGGCAAGTAGGCGGCATGATTAGTAAGCTTCAACAGCTGAAAGAAAACGCTCTTGCCGAACTTCAGACGGCAAAAACAGAAGATCAATTTTTAGCCGTCAGAACAAAGTATATCGGCCGCAAAGGACTCTTGACCGGTCTTTTAAGAAACATTGCTCAGGTTTCCGATGCCGAAAAGCCTCTATTCGGAAAACTCTGCAATGAACTGAAGAATCTTCTTAATGACAAAATTGAGGAAGAGCTTCAGCAACAGGCAATCCGCAACAAAGAAGACGTCTTGTTGAAAGAAAAGATAGATGTCACTTTGCCGGGAAGCGTGATCAAATGCGGACGAATCCATCCTGTAATTCAGATACGCAGGGAAATCTGTTCAATCTTTGCTTCGTTTGGTTTTTCCGTGGTCGAAGGACCGGAAGTAGAACTGGATTACTATAATTTCGAAGCTCTGAATATAGCCAAGGATCATCCTGCCAGAGATATGCAGGATACTTTTTATATCGAAGATAATATCGTTTTACGCACGCATACCTCGCCGGTGCAGGTGAGAGTCATGGAAAAAGTCCAGCCGCCTCTGCGTATTTTATCGCCGGGGAGAGTTTATAGGCGTGATTCCGATGTTTCTCACACTCCGATGTTTCATCAGATAGAAGGACTGCTGGTGGATAAAGGCGTCAGCTTCGGTGACCTCAAGGGAATTCTAACAGCTTTTCTTAAAAAGATTTTCGGGGAAGGAACCACATTGCGTTTTCGTCCCAGTTTTTTCCCTTTTACGGAACCATCGGCTGAAGTAGACATTCGCTGCGTCATGTGCGGCGGAAGCGGCTGCCGGGTTTGCGGACAGAGCGGCTGGCTGGAAATATTAGGTTCCGGCATGGTTGATCCGGCCGTATTCGAAAATGTGGATTATGACTCTGAAGAATATTCAGGATTCGCTTTCGGCCTCGGTCTGGAACGAATTGCCATGTTGAAGTACGGCATTTCCGATATTCGATTATTTTTTGAAAACGACATTAGATTCCTTAAACAATTTTAGGAGAACTTTTCTTTATGCTGGTAAGTATTAAATGGCTTAAAGATTATGTTAATATAGAATTAACAGCGGAAGAGCTCGCTCACAGGCTGACAATGGCCGGTCTGGAAGTAGACGAGATCAAAACTATCCGTCCGCAGTTCAGTGGTGTTGTTGTAGCTAAAATATTATCAGTAAAACCTCATCCCTCCGCTGACCGTCTCTCTTTGTGCAGCGTCAGCGATGGAAAGGAATGCTATCCTGTTGTTTGCGGCGCTAAAAACATTGCACCCGGCAATATAGTTCCACTTGCCAAAGTCGGAGCGGTAATTCCCGGCGGATATATAATCAAATCATCCGCCCTGCGCGGCGAAAAATCGGACGGCATGTTATGTTCCGAAGCTGAACTGGAAATCGGCGACGATGCCTCGGGAATTATGCATCTGCCCGCTGGTTTATCGCTTGGTTTGCCTCTGGAAACCGCTCTAAACATAGAAGATACTGTTCTAGATGTAAATGTTACCCCCAATCGCTCCGATTGTTTGAGCATGATCGGCATGGCGCGTGAAGTAGCCGCCATTACCGGCAAAAAAATAAAACAACCGTCCGTGAAGGTTAAAGAATCATCGGAAGATATAAATTCCCTGACCTCGGTTAGAATAATTGATGCGGACGCTTGTCCTCGTTACACTGCGAGAATGATTAAGAATGTTCAAGTCGGACGATCGCCCGTTTGGATAAAAACCAGACTGGAAGCGGCCGGCTTACGCGCCATCAATAACATTGTCGATGTCACTAATTTTGTCATGCTGGAGATGGGACAACCACTGCATGCTTTTGATTTTCGCTTCCTGGAAGAAGGAAGAATTGTTGTCCGCAAATCAAAAGAAAATGAAGAATTTATTTCTCTTGACGGAAAAAGCCGCACGCTTCCCTTAGATACGTTATTGATATGCGACGGAGTCAAGCCTGTGGCTATCGGCGGAATCATGGGCGGCCTGAACTCCGAAGTTAAAGAAGACACACAGATTATTTTGCTGGAAAGCGCTTATTTTAATCCGCCATCCATCCGCCGTTCGGCGCGAAAACTGTCTATGCCAACGGATGCCGCTTTTCGTTTTGAAAGAGGCATTGATCCTGAGGGAGTTGTCAAAGCACTTAATCGCGCCGCACAACTGATTGCTGATCTTTCCGGCGGATATATTTGTAAAAATTATATTGATGAGTATCCTCAGAAAATTCCTTCTGCTCAAGACATTCCCCTGCGCCTGGACAGGATGCGTCGGATAATAGGCATGGAAATAGGGGCAAAAGATGTTGTTCGAATATTGCGCAGTATCGGCATGGTTTTGAAGCAGAGTGGCAAGGGAAGGTATCTTGTTACACCGCCTACGTGCCGGGTTGATATATCGCGAGAAATTGATCTGATTGAAGAAGTTATCCGGCTTTATGGTTACGACAGCGTACCGGTTACGCTGCCTGCCGTCGCTGTGACGGAAATGGAAGTTATTCCCCGCTTAAACATGGAAGAAAGAATCCGGCAATTGCTTATCGGAAGCGGATATACTGAAATCGTCAATTACAGTTTTGGCATTCCTGTCGCGGCAGATCTCCTGTGTCTTCCGGAAAATGATGAAAGACGGCGCATGGTGCAAATAAGAAATCCACTGGGCGAAGACCTTTCCGCTATGCGGACAACAATGATTTATGGTTTGCTGGAGACAGCAAAGAAGAATGCCAATAATGGTTCCTTTGATTTAAAAATATTTGAAATTGGACGAAATTTTTTCAGCCGCAAAAATGAACTTCCCGAAGAAAAAAACATGCTGGCAGGTCTTTTGACGGGAAAAATGACGGATGATTTGTGGGGTCCACAAAAAACCGCCGACTTTTATATCTTGAAGGGATGCCTCGAAAACATTTTCTTTGATTTAAAAATAAATAATTGCAGATATAATTCGAAGGATGTAGAACCTTTTTTACATCCGGGAAAATCCTGTGGAATTTATGTGGATGATAAGCAAATAGGATTCTTAGGTGAAGTTCATCCCGACGTTGTGGAAAAGATTAATTTAAAAAATAACGCTTATGTATTTGAAATTAATCTGGATATTCTTGTGGACGCTTATCTGGACAAAAGAATTTCCTGCCAGGAAATATCAAAATTTCCAGCTGTGACGCGTGATGCTGCTTTCGTTATTCCTTATGCGATGGAAGCCGAGCAAATGCTGAATATTGTTTTGGGGCAAAAAGAAGATTTGCTTGAAAATGTCAGCATTTTTGATGTATACAAAGGTAAAGAAATATCAGCGGGAACAAAAAGCTTGGGATTGCGTTTTTCCTATCGTGCTCCTGATCGAACACTAACTGACACAGAAGCAAATAATGTTCACGACGGGATTGTGCAGAAAACCGTTAATTTGACGGGTGCAAAAATAAGAGGCGAATAGTCAAACAGACAAAGTTAAAATGATGGAGGAGAAGAGATGACGAAGATTGACATTATTCAAAATGTTTACGAGAAGCTTGGTTTTTCCAAGAAAGATTCAGCGGACATTGTTGAATCTGTGTTTGACATCATTAAGGATAAACTTGCCCAAGGCGAAAGAGTGAAGATTTCCGGATTCGGCAACTTCATGGTCAAGGAAAAAAGAGAGCGCCGCGGCCGTAATCCGCAGACCGGACAGGAAATCTCCATTACTGCGCGGAGAGTATTGACATTCAAATCCTCGCAGGTATTGCGTAAAGCACTTAATTAATAATATTGAGTTACGCTGCTGAGCATATTTATTATGCCATATGCGCTTCCACTCAATATTATCCTGAAGAGCTTTTTATTAAGCCTTAGGGATAATAAAATACATCTGCGCATATTTTCCTAAATACTTTTTAACAGAACCAATATTTGGTCTTTTTTAAAGTTAAGGGTTTTTATTCCGTTAAATATTTTTCAGCTGTGCCGGTGAATTTGGCCGTAAGGGTTGAGAAACTGCATGGAAACAATAATTCCCGAAAAGGCGTATTTTCGCATTGGAGAAGTAAGTAAAATTCTCGATGTCGAGCCTTATGTTATCAGATATTGGGAAACCGAATTTAAGACGATCAGTCCGGTGCGAACAAAAACCGCGCAACGCTTATACAAAAAAAGGGATGTGCAGGAATTATTGACAATTAAAGATTTGCTCTATTCCCAGCGCTTTACCATTGACGGAGCAAAAAAACAGCTTTATAAAATGCGCGGGAACAGCGAATCTGAAACTAATAATTCCGGAAAACAAACTTTAAACAAAATTAAACAGGAATTACAGAGAATAAGAGCAATGATCAGCTAAAAAAGCCGGCGATTTCAATCGCCGGCTTTTTTTATTCCCTTAAACAATTTGCATAAATTTATTCACCGCCGCAGAATATCGCGGTGTTATTACGCTTTTTTGCTTGCTCTCTTGGAAGCTTTGAGCGGATTTATTTTTTGAGTTTCCTGTATTTCCAGTTTGATATGCGTCGCGGTCGGGCATTTGCCATTGAGCCATTTGCTCGTTGGATCAGGATAAACCTTGCAGTATTTTCCTGATTCATAATCCATTATCTTTCCGCAGCCTTCACATTTGTCAATTACTTTCTGGCAACTGGCGTTAAAAAAACCGCAGCCTTTTTTGCTCATAAAAGCACATTCGAATCCTGTTTTAACAGTTTGACAAAGCATTTGATTTCCCCCTTATATGATAAATTACTCTATTTTTAAGACGTTGCCGGAAAAGTGAAGAATAGAAGAAAAAATTTCCACAAGCGCCATTGACCTAAAAACCGGGGTGTCCTTAGCAACAAAAACAACACCTGTCAAGAAAAATTGAATTCGGCAGCGAGCGCATACCCCGAAGCTTACTGCGACAGTAAGTGAGAGAATACTGAATGATATTGTTCCTTAAGAATTGAAGGTTCTCAGCGGCTTGCCGAGGAGAGCTCCAATCACGAAGAATAAAATAATTTGGCGTATTTTCAGAGAAATAACTTGAACGCGGATCAATTTGTTGCTAACATAACCAAACTTTTTAACGGGATCACCAATGCGCGCAGTTATCCAGAGAGTCGACCGTGCCAGCGTCATAATTAACCATCAGGAATTATCCTCGATAAACGAAGGAATTCTTATATTATTAGGGGTGGAAAGAGAAGATACCGAGGTTGACGCCGATTATATTCTGAAAAAGGCGATAAATTTGCGCATCTTTGAAGATGAGCAAGATAAAATGAACCGGTCTTTACTTGATATTAACGGCGCGATGATGGTAGTTTCGCAATTCACATTATTAGGCGATTGCGTTAAAGGAAGGCGCCCCTCATTCGTAGCAGCGGAAGAACCAGCGAAGGCAAATAAACTTTATGAATACTTTGTTAAAAAGGCAAAAGAAAAAGTAAACTCTCTGGCCACGGGAAAATTTCAGGAAATGATGAAAATTGAACTTGTAAATAACGGCCCGGTAACTATATTGCTCAATAGTAGAAAAATTATTTAAGACAAATGGAAAATTTTGAAATCAAAATAGATAAAGATGGCATCTGGTATTACAATGGCGCGCACATGTTCCGCAAAGAAATACTGAGTGTTTTTTTCGATCATCTTAAAATTGATGAATGCGGCAAATATTTAATTGAACTGGGCGAAGAACGCTGTTATCTTGAGGTGGAAGACACAGCATTTGTTGTTGTCGCTGTTTATAAAACGAAAGTGTCGTGTAATGGCCGGGAACAAATTGATATTCTTTTAAATGATGATTCTTGTGAAATGCTGGAAATGAATACTCTGCAAGCGGGCAGGGATAATGTTCTATATTGCAGTGTAAAAGAAGAAAAATTCACCGCCCGGTTTTCACGCAATAGTTACTACCAACTGGCCGAATTTATCGAACAATCGGAGAACGGAAACCATTTTTTTGTTAATTTAAATGGCGAAAAATATTTTATAAATGAGACCCAAGCTTTAGAAACGTAGTGTATACCCTGAAGGGCATCTGCGACTGAAGCTTGCAGGTCGAATTATCCCAGGAGCGAAGCGACGAGGGATTTGACATTCGCTGAAAACGAGTTCAGCGGAACGGAGGGCATGAGACATGTTCCGGTTTTTTCGGAAGTTCATACCCATGATTAATGAGAATCAGACTTTTAAATAACTACGGAGGATACAATGCTCGATGATACAATAAAAGAATCTTTGACCTTTGATGATCTTCTTTTAGTTCCGGCGGCGTCCAATATATTGCCGCGGGACGTGAATACATCAACATTATTAACAAAAAAAATATCTCTGAATATTCCCATAGTATCCGCCGCCATGGACACGGTGACGGAATCTCGCACCGCGATTTGCATGGCTCAGGAAGGCGGAATCGGTATAATCCACCGCAACATGAGCATCAAACAGCAGGCTATTGAGGTGGATAAGGTAAAAAAATCGGAAAGCGGCATGGTCGTTGATCCAATTACAATTGAGCCCGACCGGAAGGTAAGCGACGCTCTGAAACTGATGAATCAGTATTCCATTTCCGGCGTTCCGGTAGTTAAAAAAGGAAAGCTTGTCGGAATACTCACAAATCGCGATCTGCGGTTTGAAGAGAATCTGAATCAACCTGTGGCTAATGTTATGACCAAGAAAAATCTTGTCACGGTATCTGCAAATATTTCTTTGGAAGAATCCAAAAAACTTCTGCACATGCATAGAATTGAAAAACTTCTGGTTGTTGATGACCAGTATCGTTTAAAAGGTTTGATTACAATTAAAGATATTGAAAAAATACGCCGTTATCCGAACGCCTGCAAGGATTCTTTAGGAAGATTGCGCGTCGGCGCGGCAGTGGGTATTATTGACCGGGAAGCAAGAGTTGAAGCGTTGCTCGCGGCCGGTGTTGATGTAATCTCTATTGACACATCACACGGACATTCCGCCGGAGTTCTCAAAGCTGTCAAATCCATAAAATCCAATTTCCCAAAATGTGAATTGATCGCGGGAAACGTCGCGACATCGGAAGGCGCAAAAGCTCTCATTGACGCCGGCGTTGATGCCGTAAAAGTTGGTGTTGGTCCCGGTTCCATCTGCACCACCAGAATTATTGCCGGAGTCGGTGTAGCCCAGATGTCGGCGATCAGAGACACGTATAAAATCGCGTCCAAAAAAGGAATTTCCGTGATTGCCGACGGCGGAATAAAATATTCAGGAGACATTGTCAAAGCAATCGGCGCCGGCGCTAATTGTGTGATGATCGGCGGGTTATTTGCCGGTACAGAAGAGAGCCCGGGAGAAAATATTTTATTTCAGGGACGCAGTTATAAAGTTTATCGCGGCATGGGCTCTCTGGAAGCGATGAAAATGGGCAGTCGCGACCGCTACTATCAGGATGATATAGAAGGTCCTTTAAAGATGGTTCCCGAAGGAATCGAGGGAAGGGTACCTTTCCGTGGCTCGCTTTCCGCCAGTATTCTTCAGCTGATTGGCGGACTCAAGGCCGGCATGGGTTATGTCGGTTGTAAAACAATCCCGGAATTGATAGAAAAAGCTCGTTTTGTCCGCATTACTCAAGCCGGTTTGAGAGAAAGCCATGTTCATGATGTAATTATTACCAAAGAAGCGCCCAATTACTGGCTGGATTAAAAACTCTATTATTAATTTATCATCCGTTTTTTATCGCCGCTGATTAAATATCATACGGCGGCAAGTTGGAATTGTAACTATGAAGCACTCTGATTTCGTCCATCTCCACCTCCATACACAATACAGCCTTCTTGATGGAATGATTCGTCTGGAAGACCTTTTCAAAAAAGCACGGGAATACAAAATGCCGGCAGTAGCCATTACCGATCACGGCAACATGTTCGGCGCGATTGACTTCTACCAGCAGGCTTACAAACACGGCGTAAAGCCTATAATCGGCTGCGAATTATATGTGGCTCCCAATAAGCTTACCGACAGGATTGCCGGTGAAACATCGAAACATTTAATTGTTCTGGTCAAAAACACGCAGGGTTACAAAAACCTGATGAAGCTTACGACAGCCAGCTATTTAAAAGGTTTTTATTACAGGCCTCGCGTGGATAAGGAACTCTTGAAAGAATGTCATGAGGGACTTATATCCTCCAGCGCTTGTTTACACGGTGAAATCGCCGATTTGATTATGCAGGGCAACATGGAAGGGGCCAGGAAAGCCGCTATCACTTATCAGGAAATATTCGGCGAAGGGAATTTCTATCTGGAGTTAATGGAAAACGGCATTCCTGAACAAAAAATCGCTAATGCCGGTTTAATCGAAATCAGCAAAGAGTTATCCATTCCCCTTGTGGCTACCAATGACTGTCACTATCTTGAACGCGATCACGCCGAAGCGCATGATATACTGTTGTGTATTCAGACAGGCAAGACAATTAAAGACACGGATAGAATGCATTTGAGCACAGATCAATTTTATTTTCGTTCGCCGGAAGAAATGCATCAGCTTTTAAAAGATCAAAAAGAAAATGAATCTGAAATGCGTGAAAAATACGAAAAACGTCTGAATGAAGAACTGGAAATAATAAAGTCCATGGGTTTCGCTGGTTATTTTTTAATTGTTTCTGATTTTGTCAAGCACGCGAAGCACAATAATATTCCAGTGGGGCCGGGACGCGGTTCCGCGCCTGGAAGCCTTGTCGCCTATGCGATAAGAATCACAAACATTGACCCCATCCGTTATAATTTATTCTTTGAACGGTTTTTAAATCCCAGCCGTATCAGCATGCCCGATATTGATATTGATTTTTGTCAGGAGGGCAGGGATGATATTATCAAATACGTGACTGAAAAATACGGTCAGGACAAGGTCTCTCAGATTATCACTTTCGGAAAAATGCAGGCCAGGGCGGTTATCCGCGATGTAGGCCGCGCTCTGGATATACCTTACAGTGAAGCTGATAGAATCGCCAAGCTAATTCCCAACACTCTGAACATAACACTAAATGACGCGATAAAGAATGAACCGCGACTGGCTCAGGAAGAAAAAAGCAATCCTGTTGTCGCCAAACTTTTATCTTTATCCCGTATATTAGAAGGACTTAACCGTCACGCCTCAACCCACGCCGCGGGAGTTGTAATATCCGATGTTCCTTTGGTCGAACGAGTTCCGCTTTGTTCACCCAAAGACGATGTGGTTTCTCAGTATTCAATGAATGACATACAACACGTCGGTATGACTAAATTTGATTTCCTCGGCCTGAAAACTTTAACAGTCATTAAAAACGCACTGAATTTCATCAAGGAATCAAAAGGAATTGAAATAGACATACATAATCTGCCCCTGGATGATAAAAAAACATATGATCTTTTGGGGCGGGGCGAAACAGACGGAGTCTTTCAGCTGGAAAGTTCCGGCATGACCGATCTGTCTATCAATTTCAAGCCCGATCATATTGAAGACATAATTGCCTTAATCGCGCTTTATCGTCCCGGTCCAATGAAAATGATTCCGGAATTTGTCGCCCGTAAGCAAGGAAAAACAAAAATATCTTATGAAATGCCTCAACTGGAAAAAATCCTGAAGGAAACTTACGGCATAATTCTCTATCAGGAACAGGTTATGCAGATTGCCAGCGCTATCGGTGGATACACTATGGCCGAAGCGGATACTTTGCGCAAAGTAATGGGTAAAAAAATGGCTTCGGCCATGGAGAAGGAAAAACCTAAATTTCTTGAAGGTGCCAAAAAACATAAAATTAATGAAAACAAAGCCAGAACGATTTGGGAGCAGATGGAGACATTTGGCGCATATGGCTTTAATAAGTCCCATAGCACCGCCTACGCGATAATCGCCTACCAGACGGCATATCTCAAAGCGCATTATCCGGCGGAGTTTATGGCCGCTTTGCTTACGAGTGAAAAAGACAACCGCGATAAAATAATCAGGTATATGAGCGCCTGTAAAGAAATGGGCATTAACATTCTGCCGCCGGATATAAATGAATCACAAAGAGATTTCACCATAACAGGGGAAAATATTCGCTTTGGACTGGCGGCTATTAAAAATGTCGGTCTTGCCGCGATTGATTCAATAATATCAGTAAGGCAGGAGGGGAAATTCACATCTTTCGTGGATTTCTTAAGTCGCGTTGATTTGCGCAAGGTAAACAAAAGAGTAATTGAGAGCCTGATTAAATGCGGCGCCTTTGATTCTTCAGGCTACAAGCGCAGTCAACTCATGAAACATTACGAAGAAGCAATGGATGAGGCTCAGCGCAGTCAAAAAGAAAAACTCAGCAATCAATCCAGTTTTTTTGACCAATTTGGTAGTAGTTCTTCATCCGGAGAAAATGGATTAAAATCTTATCAAATGCCGGACGATGTGCCCGAATGGGATCACAAAAAACTCCTCTCTATAGAAAGGGAAGCGTTAGGATTTTATATTACCGGCCATCCTTTACTACGTTTTGCCGACCGTCTGAAATTTGTCACCAACGCCAATTCCGGCAATTTAAATACAAAAAATGATAAAGATAGCGTTACTATCGCCGGCATAGTAAGCGGCATCAGCGAAAAAAAGACAAGAAGAAACGACACAATGTGTTACATTACCCTTGAAGACTTACAGGGGTCAATAAACACTATATTCTTCGCTGATGTATATAAGAAATACTACTCGCTTTTACATGAAGAAGAGCCGGTGGTCATCAAGGGGACTCTTGATATCGGCGGGTCAGAAGAAATGCCGAAAATAACAGTAATAGCACAGGAGGTAACTTCTTTAACGCAATCTTTGGAAAATCCCTACAAGCAGGTTCGTTTCATGGTTGACGCTAATAAGATTTCAGCAGAAACCATTTCATCGCTTATTTCTTCGATAAAGAAATTCCATGGCAAATACGAAGGTTACATGCATATTCTTAATGGAAAAAGTGAAACCATAATTTATCTGGGTGATGAATTTCGTTTGGACATAAATGACAAATTGAAAAAAGAAGCGGATAACATACTCGGTGAGGGCGCCACAATCTATTCATAATATACAATTGTCATTGCGAACCGACCCTTGGTCGGTTTGGCAATCTAGTACCTTATTAGATCGCTTCGTCGTCCGCCTATATCGGATTTCTCGCGATGACAGCTCTGCTAACTAAATGCGAGGTGTTATTCCTAATATGAAATATGGAGAAAGAACATACAGGTCAATAATTAATAAGGATAATCTTACTTCATATAACGTCAAAATCGCCGAGAGCGATTTATTGATCAGCTCGAATACCAACCTGGCAGATGAAGCCTTAAAATCTCTAGCCAAGCATCGTAATTCTTTAGAAACATATATTAAAAATCATCCGGATTTCCTAAAGTCACTTCTGCCTCTGCCGGAAGACGATTTAGCGCCGCCGATTGTCCGGGATATGCTAAGCAAATCAAAAATATGCGGGGTAGGGCCCATGGCCGGGGTTGCCGGCGCGATATCCGAATTTGTTGGCTATGATCTCCTAAACCAGACGGAAAACCTTATTATCGAAAACGGCGGTGATATTTTTATAAAGTCAGAAAACAAACTAATAGCTTCCGTTTACGCAGGAGAATCTGCTTTAAGTTACAATGTAAATTTTGTTGTAAAACCGGAAGAAACTCCGCTGGGAATCTGTACATCATCCGCCACGGTCGGGCCGTCTTTGAGCTTCGGCAAAGCCGATGCTGTATGTGTTATTTCCAAATCCGCGACACTTGCAGACACCGCAGCATCCGCCATCGGCAATAGAGTGAAAAATAAAAACGATATTAAACCCGCCCTTGACTTTGGAATTAAAATAAAAGGCGTTACAGGAATAATAATTATTCTGGAAAATGAATTGGGAGTAATAGGGGAGGTGGAACTGGTTTAAAAAATTGGTTGATAGTTGTCAGGTATTGGTCTATTACATACAAAATAATAAAGAGTTTTTTCTTGGTTTCTTAATCCAGAACTTATGAGGAGCTTATGAAAACAAATACGAAAAAGATTTGTCCCGTCTGTAAGCTTCAAGGTCAAGAAGTCCTTCGTAAATCTGATTCCGGAGAAAGGCTCACATACAAATGTGCCCGCTGTGGAAAATTTACAATCACACATACAGCCGAGCGCATGGCAGAGAAGAAAAACCTCGGGCCGAAACTTTCCGGATGGATCAGAAACCTCTTCGAATTGGGAATGGATATTCCTGAAATAAACACAAACAGTTTGACTGAAATTGAACAATCTATTCCAGACTATAATCCATCGGATAAACAATATCTTTTCTTACGCAATATATCTCGAAAGTCCAATTATCCCGGGGATGGTGTTTCCATATTGCCGGAACTTGACTATCCTCTCGCTTGGGCATCAGCGCCGGAGGAAATTCTTTTTTATATTCGATTTCTTGTTGAGCGTGGTCTTCTTGTGCGTGGTGACAAAGAGGATTCACTGGTGCTTAGCGACGGTTCAGTTTCCGTCGCAAAAAGCCCTTATGGCTGGGAGTATCTTGATAAGTATGAACAGCGCGCGATTGAATTAAGTCAAGCCTTTGTAGCAATGCCTTTTTCAGAATCAATGAAAAAGGTCTGGGAAAAAGCTATAAAACCGGCAATAAACGACGCCGGTTATAAAGCCTGTCGTGTTGACGCGGAAAAACATTCAGATAAAATCAACGCCAAGATTATCGCGGAAATTAAAAATTCTCTCTTTGTTGTCGCTGAAGTGACAGAACATGAGCGTATTGTTTATTTTGAGGCAGGATATGCCATTGGCAGAAATCTGCCGGTAATCTGGTGTGTTCAAAAAGAAGAACTGGACAACGTGCATTTCGATACGCGTCAATGCAACCATGTTGTTTGGGAAACGCCGGAGGATCTTAAAGAGAAACTCTACGATGTAATCTGCGCAGTGGTTGGAAGAAGGAAAAAAATCTAGCACGAAAGCACACAATTACGGCAAAATATTAAACTTCACCTACGTCATGTTTACATAACATATCTTATAGGACGTAAGGTTTAAATCGTAAGCTAGGAAAGTTGGGCTCTTCCGGGCTTATTTACCCAAAATAGCTCTTTTATTTGTCAGGAATCAAATTCCATCATCTGATAGTTGCTGAACAAGTTTAATCTGCTTATCCGTCAGCTTCTTGGGAACCTCAATATTTATTTTAACGTACTGGTCCCCTTTGGCAGCGCCTTTTAATCCCGGTACGCCATATCCCTTCATTCTTATCTTAGTATTGTTCTGAGTGCCGGGACTGAGCTTTAATCTCTTTGTCGTACCTTCTAGTGTAGGAACATCGATGGTAGTTCCCAGCGCTGCTTGGGTAAATTTGATAGTTTTTTCGATATATAAATCGTTGCCGTCGCGGGCATAGATCGGATGAGGCAGAACATTTATATTTAAGTATAAATCGCCGCTGGGGCCTCCGTTGTAGCCGGATAATCCTTTACCGGGCAATCTTAGCTTTTTGCCGCTGCTGATTCCAGCCGGTATCTTTACATTAATATCTTCGATCCGACTTTCCAGTTGAAAGGAAATCTTCTTATCGGCACCAAATACGGATTCTTCCAAAGAAATAGATAGGTTATACTCGGCGTCCTGTCCTTTTTGAGGCATGTTAGCATATTGCCGACCGCCGCCCATGCCGCCACCACCAAATAGACCGGCAAAGGGATCTTCATAATCGTCACGCACGCCGCCGCCTCCCCTTCTGCTCGTCCGAAATGTTGTTCGGCCTCCGCCTCTTGCTCCTTCAAATCCAAACCCGCGTAAAATCTCATTAAGATCAAAGTTACGGAAAATATCTTCCTGAGAATACTGCTGACGGAACTGATCCGCGGAACCGAATTGATCGTATTGCTGGCGTTTTTCGGTATCACTCAAAACGGCGTAAGCTTCGCTTATTTTTTTAAATTTTTCTTCCGCGCTCTTATTATTGGGATTCTTATCAGGATGCCATTTTAACGCAAGTTTTCGATATACTTTTTTAATTTCATCAGCCGTAGCTTTCTTATCTACGCCCAGAACCTGATAGTAGTCTTCTGCCATATTTATATAATATCCTTGAGATCTATTATTTTAACTTCCCCTTTTTAAAGGGGAATACAAGGGGATTTTGTTACCGGCAAGCTCTAAAATCTCCCCTAACCCCTCTTTAGAAAAGAGGGGAAACTAATATGCCTAAGTCAATGTTGTTAATTTAAGCATCAATTCCCATTTGAAAAGCGGCTAAATTCATTTTAACCAACTTTTCCGGAAATGATTTCTTAATGACACCCTGCCAGAGGGATTGGTCAATGTTCATTAGATTGGATAGCGCGCCCAGAAGAACCACGTTTGCCGTTTTGATATTACCTGCTTTTTGCGCAAGCTCAGCAGCGTTGAAATTTATAACTTTCCCGTAATGTTTCTTTAAAAAAGCAATAACATCTTGGGGATACGGCGCGTCGCCCATATTGACCGCTGGAGGATAAATTTCTTCCGTATTCACGATAATGGCGGCATCTTTTCTGAGGAATTTTAAATAGCGCAAGTCTTCCATTTTTTCAAAAGAGATAAGCGTTTGGATGCTTCCGGGCTCGGCCAGCGGCGAATAGACTTTCTTGCCATACCGAACATGGCTGGTCACACAGCCGCCGCGCTGTGCCATTCCGTGGACTTCGCTTTTTTTCACATCCAGACCGGCCTCCATTATTACCTCGCAAATGATATCGCTTGCCCGCAAAATCCCCTGTCCGCCGACACCGGCGAACAATATGCTTTTAACTTCATTATCAGACATTTATATTTATTCATTAAACCCCAATAAACGGGATAAGTCCCGCCATGCGGATAATTGCGTTAATGAATTTGCTTTATAACAGAAAGCAAATCCTAACTTACTAATTTAACTTATAGCGCCGAATTTGCAGACCTGCTCGCATAAACCGCACCCATTGCACAGGTTTTCATCAATAAAGGAAATTCCCTTGCGCTTAGAACCTTCCTTTGTTACGCCTTTCTTCCAGGAAATCGGCGGACAATTCAACCCCAAACATACCTTGCAGCCTTCGCACTTATCCAGGTCAACTTTCAGTGCCGGTTTAGGTTTAATATTAGCTCTTTTAAACAAGGCGCATGGCCTTTGGGAAATGATGACAGAAGGGCCGTCTTTAGCCAGTTCTTCTTTGATGGCGCTTCTTGCAGCCTTCTGGTCAATAGGATCAATAATCTTTATATTTTCAATTCCTAGAGCTGATATTAAAACCTTTAGATTAACTTTTTTCGTCTGGCTACCCATCAGGGTAAAACCGGTTCCCGGATGCTCCTGCATGCCCGTCATGGCCGTTGTGCTGTTATCAAGAATAATGATTAAAGCGTCGCTGTTGTTATAAGCCATATTCAACAGTGACGTAATTCCTGAATGCAGGAAAGTGGAATCACCGATAACGCCGACTACCTTACCCTTCCCTTTTTCTTTCATGGCTTTGCTCATACCGTGGGCCATGCCGATACTGGCGCCCATGCAGATACAAGAATGCAAACCTTCCAGCGGTTTCATATAAGACAGGGTATAACAGCCGATATCGCCATGAACAAAAACTTTATGTTTGCTCAAAGCGTAAAACAACCCGCGGTGCGGACAGCCGGGGCAGAGATTCGGCGGACGCTGCGCGAGGCTTTCTTTATAAGGTGAAACAGTCCCTTCAATATTTCTATTAATCGCGTTTTTAATAATGCCGGGATCAAAT